>CAZBUW010000045.1:0-23686 GCA_964495195.1 uncultured Roseburia sp. | reverse complement strand
GAGCACGACCTTGCCAAGGTCGGGGCCGCGGGTTCGAGTCCCGTCTCGCGCTCTTTTTTATTTTTAAGAGAAATCTAAGATATTTATGGATTTCTCTATTTTTCATCGAATAGGAAATTCCTATTCGATAAAAAACGCTCCGCGGAGATGCGCAGCTCGCGGAGAGGAAGTAAGTTGCTATGCAACACCGCTCGCGCGCGAAGAGTTTGCTTGCAAACTCTTTTTTATCTCAAAGGATTCGGGTGTCAAAAGATGCCAGAGAAAATCAGGAGGCAATATGAACAAAAAAGAAGTGTTAGAATTAAAGCGCCGTCTGAAAAAGGACGAGTGCACATTTACCCGCATGTGCGGCTGTTATGTCGATGCGGACCACAACAAGGTTGTCAGCCTCGGCGAGACTTTCTTGAATCTCGAGGAGGAGGAATACTACAAGTATTTAGACATCGCTAAAAAAGTGCTCTCCGGGACACTCGGCAACAATCTGCTGGATTTAGAATTTCCAACCGCGGAGGAAGCTGCCGGCGGTAGACAGCAGTTTTTGATGGGACTGCGCGAGAGCAAGTTAAAAAACGATGAACTGATGGATGCGTTCTACGATCTCGTCATTGATTCTTACGACTATGTGGGCAACTATCTGATTCTCGTCTTCCACGACGCCTACGACGTGATGACAAGAACCACCGACAACGACGATTTGGACGAGTCCGAGGAAGTCTATGAGTACCTGCTCTGCGCCATCTGCCCTGTCACGCTGAGCAAACCGGGACTCGGATACCGCGAGGACGAGAACCGCATCGGTCCCCGCATCCGCGACTGGGTGGTTGGAATGCCGGACACCGGATTCGTGTTCCCTGCCTTCAACGACAGAAGTACGGACGTCCACTCCTGCCTCTTCTACACCAAGGATACCAAAAATCCTCACTCTGAATTCATGGCGGCCGGCTTAGGCTGCGACCCGCGCCGCACTGCGACCGAACAGAAACTGACGTTTCAGGCAATCGTGCAGGATGCCGTCGGAAACGACGAGGAGGAGGGAAAAATTCTCTTCATGGATATTCAGGAGGGACTGAATGATTTGATTGAGGCTCACGATGCGATGGACGACGAGGAAGAGAAAGAGCCTGTCATTCTGACTACAAATACCATCTCCAGCCTTCTGACCGAGAGCGGCATCGAGGAAGAACGGGCAAAAGTGATTGAAAAATCCTACGAGGAGGAATTTGGCGAAGAGCTTCCGACAGCCGACCATCTCTTAGATAACAAGGCGCTAGAAGCAAATGCCAGCCGCAGGGAGAAACAGGATCTGATGACACAGGTGCAGGTGCTGACCGAACAGTTAGAAGATTACAGGATTTTAACGAAAGATTCCGACTCTGAGGAAAATGTGTCCGGAGATGATGTCAAGACCTACGATGTTATTCTGCGCGTCAAACCGGAGAAGGTTGACCAGATCAAATCACAGGTGATTGACGGACAGAAATGTATCGTCATCCCTCTCGACGAAAATGAACACGCCGCCGTCAACGGCGTCAATACCACCGTATAAAAACAGAGCGCCCCGGGATAATTCCCGGGGCGCTCTGTTTTTATGCTCCGATCTGATTTTTGATATGCTGCTCCATCTGGCTCGCTGGAATATGAAGTGCAATCGACAACTCATCATACAGCTCACTCTCCACAAGGTGAAGGTACTTCTCATCTAAAGCAGTCACTTTCTTTCCCTGTGCAATCCTGCTCTGCTTTCTGATATAAAGTGTCTTAATCACTCCAACCCAATCCTTGTAGTTGCAGGATTTCATAGCTTCCTTATACGCATTCTCCCGCGCTTTCTCATCCGCAATCCAGAGTTCTTCAATACTTGGAATCTGTGCAATCAGCTCCTTCGCCTCCTGCTCTGTGATAACCTTTCGCATCACAATCTTGGAATTGTCTACCGGTGAAAAAATCTTACCGCTCGTATTGTGAACCGGGCAAAGCACATAATACAACCTGTCCTTATCCGCACCGGGCATATCTACATGCGTGATATCCTCCACCTGACAAACACCTTTCGTACCATAAACAACGTATTCACCTTTCTCGAACATCTCTTACTCCTTTTCTTCCGACTGACAACTCGGCTTCCTGCTTACAACTCACTCTCATCATAGTTCTATTTTACCACTCAAAAAGCGAAAATGTCAGAACTTTTTTGTTTTTTGTGAAAGCCGACTATTTTTCCCTCCGTTTTCTTTGTGCATTTTATCTACTTTTCACGTCATTTTAGGGTTGATTTCACCCTTTTTCCATAATGTCTTCAAACTGGCATGGTTAAATATTTCAAAACTGGCATTTTATATTAAGCCACTTTAAGAATATCCTATCCTTATACGCAGATTTGCGTTTCAATATCGGAAAGAAAGGTTTGATTCAACATGAAAACAACACAAAAAACACGAACAGCAGAACTTGAAAATGTAAAATTTTTGACCATCACGGCCCTCTTTATCGCTCTGACTTATGTCTTTACTGCATTTGTCAACATACGGCTGCCAATTGCGGCAAACGGCGGACTCATCCACCTCGGGAATGTTCCACTCTTTCTGTGCGCAATCATTTTCGGAAAAAAAAGCGGCGCTATCGCAGGCGGCGTCGGAATGGGACTTTTTGACCTGCTCTCCGGCTGGACTGCATGGGCTCCGTTCACTTTTCTTATTGTCGCTCTTATGGGATATGCCGTCGGCGCTATCACGGAAAAACATCACGGCTATGGCTGGAATATCCTTGCCATGTCAGTGGCATGCATCATCAAAGTGGTCGGTTACTACATCGCTGAGGGGATTATCTACGGCAATTGGCTGACCCCTGTCTCCTCCATTCCGGGTAATCTTGTACAGATTGGCGTCGCCGCCGTCATCGTTTTTCTTGTCGCAGAAAAATTAAGAGTTGCCGCGAACAAAACCATCCTCGCCGACTAACAGCACTCTATTCTTTGAGAAAGGAAGTATCTTTATGTATAAAATAATGACCCCGGGGCCTACCCAGGTCGCGGAAAATGTGAGACTCGCCAGAAGTTTGGCATTTACAAACCCTGACCTTGATGAAGCTTTTTTTGATTTTTACAAGGAAACCTGTGAATTGATCAGCCGGCTGCTGCATACGCACAATGAGACGCTGATTTTAGACGGGGAGGGCATTCTCGGTCTTGAGGCCGCCTGCGCCTCCCTGACGGAACCGGGCGATAAAGTCCTCGTCCTCGACAACGGTATCTATGGAAAGGGATTCGCTGATTTTGTCACCATATACGGAGGCATACCGGAGCTCTATACCACGGATTACCTCAATCCCATCGACCCGGCAGCGTTAGATATCTACTTAAGCGAACATCACGACTACAAATATGCCACTGTCGTTCACTGTGACACTCCAAGCGGGATGTTAAACGACATCGGTACCATCTGTCCGATTCTCAAAAAATATGGTATTCTGACCGTCGTAGACTCCGTCTCCGCCACGTTCGGAGAGGAGGTCTGCGTCGATGATTTTCAGATTGACCTGCTCTGCGGAGGTTCCCAGAAAGCGGTCTCCGCACCACCCGGACTGACATTTGTCGTCGTAAGCGATGCTGCAAAAAAAGCCATGAGAGGAAGAAAGACTCCTATCGCCTCTTTCTATGCGAATCTCATGACTTTCGAAGGGTATTATGAAAAAAAATGGTTTCCTTACACCATGCCGATCAGTGACATCTATGGTCTCCGCGCTGCCTTTGACAACATTGCAGCCGATCCGGATTTATTTGCCCGCCACGCGCGCATCGGTGCAGCCACAAGGAAAGCCCTCACCGAATCCGGTCTGAAGCTTCACTTACAGAGCGGTTTTTCCAATACCGTAACCGTCTTTGATGTCCCTGATGGCATCCTGGCTTCCGATATCCTGCAGGGTATGCGGCGTGACCACGGAATTATGCTCGCCGGTTCCTTTGATGTTCTCGCCGGAAAAGTCATACGCATCGGTCACATGGGAACAAATGCCAATACCGCCGACATGAAGGAGACTTTAGATGCCCTGTATCAGGTCCTGACAAAATTAGGGGTAACACTCCTCCATAATCCCGCCGAATTTCTGTAAATCTTACTCTTAGAGCAGCTTATTTTAAGGCTTCCGCGATTACTTTTTTCAAGGTCTCCGCGGAAGCTTTTAATTTTGCTTCCTCCTCCTCATTCATGGAGATTGGAACCATCGTCTCCACCCCGTGCGCACCGATTACCGCCGGCATCGAGAGCATGACATCCTCGATTCCATGTTCCCCGTGCACCATATTCGAGACCGGAAGCACCGACTTCTCATCGCGCACAATCGCCTCGCAGATACGGCGAACCGCCATTGCCACGCCGTAATAAGTCGCTTTTTTCTTTGCGATAATTTCGTAAGCGCTGTTTTTTACCGCCTCTGAAATCTTCTGGGAATTTTCGTCGTGGTTGTAATGTCCGCGCATCTCGCAGAACTCATGCACCGGAACTCCCGAAACATTGGCACTGCTGAATACCGCGAGCTCGCTGTCGCCATGCTCCCCCACGATAAAGGCGTGCACGCTGCGGCTGTCGACGCCCAGATGTTCCCCGAGCTCGTACTTTAGACGCGCCGTATCCAACACCGTCCCGGAACCCATGACACGGTTCTCCGGAAAGCCCGACAGCTTGAGTGCCGTGTACGTCAGAATGTCCACCGGATTCGACACAATCAAAAGAATTCCCGCACATTTCCGCTCCGCAATCTGTGGGATGATTGATTTAAAAATCGACACATTCTTGTTCACAAGGTCTAAGCGGGTCTCTCCCGGCTTCTGTCCGGCGCCCGCCGTAATCACAATGATTGCGGCATCTGTGATATCATCATAATCCCCGGCATAAATCTTCATCGGTCTCGCAAACGGCACACCGTGACTGATATCCATCGCCTCGCCTGCCGCTCTCTCCGCATCTGCGTCAATCAGCACCATCTCGGAGAACAGACCGCTCTGCATCAGGGCAAAGGCGGAAGATGAACCGACAAATCCGCATCCGATCATCGCCACTTTTCTTAAATTCACAGTACCTGTTTCGTTTACTACCATATGCTTCCTCCTGATTTTCTTAGAAAAATATTGCCTGTACATTTTTCTTTATTATAATCCATTTTACAGAAAAAATCCGTCACATTTGGCACAAAGATAAACTTTTTTCCAAAACTTACTCGACTACAATCCCTTTCTCCATCAGGAAGTCTCTCCAGATTCCGTACTCCGAACCGTAGAGATGCAGATTATCAAACGTCAGATCTGCTCTCAAATCGCCGTTCTCATCGCAGACCACCTCGTTCACATCGATATAAAAAACCCTTCTGTTGTCCGCAAGCGCAGCAATCCTCTCGTTTCTCTCATTGATGCCTGCATTGTTAAAAATCGGGTCGCTCGCCGACTTTTCCCCCGCCACGCGCATGATTCCCTGCACAAAGATGACGGCGTCCGGCTGAAGCTGTTTGAATTTCTCCACCGTGGCGGCATACTCCTCCATAAACCCGTCGACTGTCCCGCGTCCCATCTCGTTAATTCCAATCTGAAAATAAATTTTTCCAAACTTCTGCGCCCTAAGCGCCTCCCCGAGCGTGACTTTCGCACCGTTCACTTCGCAGAACTCCTCCGTCCAGAGGTCATAGATATTCATTCCGATTGTCGCATAAAATGTAGCGTTCTGCAAATTTCCGTAGTCGTGAAGCCCCACGGTCCTTGAATCACCGATAAAGACCGCGTCATCAAAATATGTCTCATCTACTTTTGTAAATTCCAGCTCCGTCGGCGGCTCCGGCTTTTCCGCCACCTCCGTCCCGGCAATCATTTCCGTCCCATCGACGGCCTCTGTCTCCGCCAGTTCTTCCCGCTTCGGCGGCTTTGGTCCCTCCTCCTTCGGGAACAAGAGATTCCAAGGATAGATTTTATCGTGAATCCCCTGAAACACCAGCGAAAAGTATGGCGTCTTCCACGGTGTCACCTTGTACTCACGGTAGATTGTATTCCTCCCGGCAAATCCGATTGCTGAAAGCACCACCCACGCAATCATTACAACCGCAACCAACCCATACTTTTTCCAAAACTTCTTCATAAACCTCTTCCTCTATCTATCCTAAAAATTAAAATACAAAAATGGGTTATTCACCGATATCGCAAGATAATAAATGCTCATCCACAAGATTACCAGAACCGCCATCACACCGAACGGCTTCTTTTTCAGCACTTTGTATACTGCCGACGGCACCGGTGTTGCAAAAAGGAATCCCAACAGGAACAAGCCCCAATAGTCTTTTCCATATTTCAGATAATCGAGATGGTTGATTGTCGCGGAGGGATGTCCGAAAAATGGAAACATCCGGCCAAGATAGACTCCAATCTGACCGATATCCTCCACTGCAAAAAAAATCCAGCTCACCGGAACCAAAATCAAAAGATAAAGATGCGCCAGCACACGGCTCTTCTTCAGATACGGAAGGAGGAACAGTTTTTCCAATATCATAAAAAATACGAGAAAAATGCCCCACGCTACAAAATTCCACCCCGCGCCATGCCAGATTGCCGTCAGCATCCAGACAATGGCGAGATTTAAGATCATTCTCGCCGTTCCCCTGCGGTTGCCGCCCAGAGGGATGTAGACATATTCGCGGAACCAGCGTCCCAGCGTGATATGCCATCTGCGCCAGAATTCCGTGATTGACTTCGAGATATAAGGATGGTCAAAGTTGACCGGTATCTCAAATCCCAGCATTTTTCCCAGACCGAGCGCCATCATCGAATAGCCCGAAAAATCAAAGTACAATTGTAGTGAGTATGCAAAAGCTCCCATCCAGGCGAGCGGTGTCGAGATACTCTCAAATCCAATCATCCGAATACTGCTCCAGAGGGAACCGATGCGATCCGCAATAATAACTTTTGCACCGAGTCCGATTGTGAGCCACTTCAGCCCATCCTCAAAATCCTCAAACGTGATTGTCCTTCCCCTAAGTCTCTCCGACACCTCCGAATAATTGATAATCGGCCCCGCCACTAGCTGCGGGAACATCGTAAGGTATGTTCCAAGGCGGATAAAAGACTGATCCGGCTCGATTTTTTTCCGATAGACATCAATGACATACGCCGCAATCTGGAACGTGTAAAAACTGATTCCAAGCGGCAGTGCCAGATGCGGCACCGGAAGACAATCTGCCCGGCCGGTCAGCTTCTCCGCGAGCACATTGAGATTCTCCATCACAAAACCGCTATACTTAAAGAAAAACAGCATTCCAAAATCAAAAAGCAGCGCCAGAGTCAGAAAGACCTTCCGCCCGGTCTCCCTCTTTCCCATGCACCATCCCATCGCATAATTAATCACAACGGATGACAGAAGCAGGATGACGTACTTTAACTCCCCAATCGCGTAAAAAACAATACTCCCCAAAAACAATGCAGCATTCTTCCACCGGTTCGGTGTCAGATAATATAATAGTAAAAAAATCGGCAAAAACCGAAATAAAAATTCTAAACTGCTAAAAACCATTTTTTTCTCTTTTCTAATCCCATTTTAGGGGGATGGAATACCCACATATCGCCTGTCGCATTTTGTCAGATTCAGGCTATAGACATTATAGTAAATAATATTTCCGATTGCTACCCCGGAAGACAAATTGTAATAAAATTTTATATTTCTGTAACTATTTTTTCTGATATAAGGCTTCAATCTCACCGATAAAGTAGAGCGATCCAAAGGCGATATTTTTGTCTGTCTCTGAGAGTCTGACCTTAGAGTACTCCTCGCAATTGACCGCAGGCACTCCCTTCCTGCGAATGCACTCCGCCAACGCCTCCCCCTGCATTGCTCTGCTGCTCTCCGCTGTCACCGTCACAAAGTCAAGTGCGAGCGGCAGGAGGCATTCTATCATCTTATCGTAGTCCTTGTCCGCCATAACCGCCATGATAAAGTGAAACTTTTCCCCCGGAAAGAGGGTCGCAAGACTCTCCCCGAGCGCTCTGACCCCATGGCTGTTGTGGGCGCCGTCCACCAGAAGGAACGGCTGCTCAGACAGAATCTCCATTCTGCCCATCCAGCGCGCCGACGCTATCCCCTTTTTTACCCAGCTCTCTCTCTTTGCAACCGCCTCCCTCATGCATCTTATTCTCAAAGAATCGGACTTCAGTTCCCCGCTCACTGCCCGCTCAAAAAAAGCCTCCGCCGCAAGCACCGCAGCGGCAGCATTCTCGTACTGATGCACTCCTAATATATGCGCTGACAATTCCAAATAACCCAAAAATGAAAAAGTTTGTCCGCTTTTTTTCATCTCCATGTCCCTGATGTCCGCCGGATTCACAAAACAAAACGTCTCCCCCTCAATCAGTCCCTGCCCGATTGCACGCTGCCGCAGCACATCCTCCGCCCCGCGCTCCTGACTTTCAATTACAAGTCTGGTTCCTTTTTTGATGATACCCGCTTTCTCCCCGGCAATCTTTTCCAGCGTATCCCCGAGGATACTCATATGGTCGAAACCAATCTTTGTGATGACCGACACCTCCGGCACGCCGAGCGCATTGGTGGAGTCGAGCGTCCCTCCAAGCCCCGTCTCCATGATGATGACGTCACACTGCCGCTCCTTGAAATACAGCACCGCCATCGCCATACAGTAATCAAACATCGTCGGATGAACACCAAAGTCCTTCCCGAGCAAAAAATTTCCGATTCTTGCGCAGTCCTCCTCTGCAATCATCTCCCCGTCGACCTGAATGCGCTCCCTGAAATCAATCAGATGCGGCGAGGTGAACATGCCGACAGAAAGTCCCGCCTCCCGCAGAATGGAACACAAAAAAGCAGAGACGGAGCCCTTGCCGTTCGTCCCTGCTATATGAATCAGATTCATTCTCCCCTGCGGGTCTCCTAACTCTTTCAGCACTCTGCGGCTGATTTCCACCCCGGTGAGATTCCCGAATCTTCTGATATTTTCAATTTTTTCTACTACTTCTTCATATGATAAATTCTGCATGTTGTCTATGCTACCATAATCACACCGCCATCACTTGCATACATGCTGCTGACGCCAGCCGTATCCACAATGATAATCTTCTTGAAATGAACAATCTTCTCTATTTTTTCCATCACGCTTTTTGCGCGCTCCGGGCAGTTACAGTGGGCAATTGCAAGAATCTTTTCCTCACAATTTTTCGTCCGTGCAGCCACATTCTCCACCATTTTCTCCAACGCCTTGTTCATTCCTCTCGCCTGTGCGAGCTGGCAGATTGTGCCCTCCTTTGTTGAGCCCATGACAGGCTTAATATTTAATGTATTTGCAATCATCGCTTTCAGATTGCTCAGTCTTCCGTTTTTGCGGAGCGTCTCTAATGTCTCGAGGACAAAGTAGGTGTTCATCTCCTCGATATAGGCATCGACGTTCTCCACAACCTCCTCAAAGGTCATCCCTGCCTCTTCACATTCCTGAACCTTCATTCCAATCAGAGTCTCCCCGACGGATGCTGATTTGGAATTAAACACATGAATCTGCTTTCTGTTTTTTCCCTCTTCCTCGTAGAGATTCTTTCCCAGCACGGCACTGTTATAAGAACCGCTGAGCTGGCTTGAGAGGGTCACAATGTAAACGTGCTCCGCCTCTCCCTCACACGCCTGCATATAGCGCTCCGGCGACGGGCAGGAAGATTTTGGCCCCTTTGCACTCTCATGCACCCTCTTCAAAAAGTCCGCCTGATCAAAGGTCTCATCATCGACAATACGGCATCCGTCGACCTCTAACTCCAGAGGCACCGACTCAAAGCGGGGATTCTGCTTTAATTCCTCCGTCAATTCACCACAGCTGTCTATCACAATTTTATACATAAAAAATATTCCTCCATCTTCCAAACTATGATTCATGTCTATATCACGTAGTTTTTAATACTACATGATATTACCATAAAAACCCTGCTTTGGAAAGAGGTATTTTAAAAATATATTGTGAGAACCTTCTGCTCCTCGTCCTCCACGTAGTAAACAGAATCGATTCCAGCGCAATAATCGGCAATATGCTGCTCGTCAATCAGGTATGTTTTCATATTGTGGCAGAGTTCCTCCGTCGTAAACTTAAACGATACCGCCTCCCGGCTTCCACTGTACGACTCCGTTAAATAGTTTCCGATATCATCCGGGTCCCACTCGTAGATGAGCAGTCCCTCCCTGACGTAATAATTATCCGCCGTGCTCACGCAGTCCGGCAGCGGGAACGGCACAGACGGCGTGTGTGTCCTCGAGAGCTCCTCCGTCGTGACTGCAAAATAATTGTAGTTGACATAACCGGAATGCTCCTCGTCCCCGTTTAAGTAAGCCGAATTTCCCCATGTGGTGTCGAGATAATAGTACGCCCCGTCGAGGCAGATTAAATTCCATGCGTGCGCCTCCCCGTTGGCTTCACCGTTGATTACGGTGCTCTTTATGCCAAGTTTTTTCAAGAGATACTGGGTAGCACAGGCGTAGCCCTGACAGACGGTGCTGCGATTTAAAAAAACGCTGATGATATTCTGATTCTCAGGACTCCCCAGACAATAATCCACATTGCTGACGAGATATTCAAACACATATTTTGTCTTCTCATAGTCCGACGCACTGCCGTCGACTCCCTGCAAAATCTCATCCACCGTCTGGTCAATCTCGAGCTGGAGCTGATCGCGCTCCTGTCTGCTCTTTGTGTACTTTGGTGCAAACTCCATTCCCACGACCGCATCCCCCTGCGTGTAAAGGGTATAGACATATCCCGAACTCCAGAAAATCTCGCCGTAATCCGCCATGACCGCGCCATAAACTTTCTCTAACATCTCCGCGGAATCCGTCTCCACCGTGACCTTTTCCTCCTGCTGCAAAAGGCAGTCCAAAATCTCATCGTAGGATGCTTTCTCCGTCTCGTCTAAGCATTCGTAGGCATAATTGCCCCCGGAGATGCTCTCCACTTTTTTGACCGGTTCCGGCGCCTCCACCTGTTCCGTTCCCCCGTAGAGGGTATTCTCCTTCCAAAGTTCTCCTGTCAGATCCGCGATTGAGCAGCCGTTTAAAAACAATGTCCCCGCTAAAATCGCCGGAAAAATGTTTTTCTTCATCTAATCTTCCCCTACAATGTAAAAAATGCAGTCACAAGGTTCTTCAGTGCATCTATATCCCTGCTTCCCATCAGTTCTCTCGCCGAGTGCATCGCAAGAAGCGGGATTCCGATATCCACCGTCTTAATCGGCAGAAGGGACGCCGCAATCGCGCCTAAAGTTCCGCCGCCCGGCATATCGGAGCGATTGACAAATTTCTGATAAGGAATGTCTTTCGCGCTGCAGATCTGCTGGACGATAGCGACCGACTCGCAATCCGTCGCATAGGACTGGGAACACGCCTCCTTGATGCAAAATCCCCCGCCGAGCACCGGCTTGTTGGTAATATCCATCTTGCCCGGCTGATTCGGGTGCAGTCCGTGTGCCACATCCACGGACAGCATCATACTCTGATACAAGTCTTCCTCCATGCTCTCCGCTCTGCCCACACTGCGCCAGATACGCTCTAGCAGCTCCCGGAAAAAGAGGGAACCTGCGCCCTGTTTGGTGCGGCTTCCAATCTCCTCGTGATCAAACAGTGCAATGATATTCATGCCGTCCCCGCGGTCTGCGTCGATGAGGGCGGACACGAGTGCAGATACGGAGGTGAGATTGTCGAGTCTCGGGCTCGAGATGAAATCCTCCGCCGCTCCGACATACTCCGGTCCCTCCGTACAAAATACACTGAGTTCAAAATCCAAAATGTCCTCTTTTGCAACCTGAAGCTCCTTTGCCAGAAAAGTCAGAAAATAATCCGCCGTCTTATTCTCCTCCGGAATCATCGCCAGGATTGGGAGCATATCGACCTGACGGTTCAGCTTCACACCGTCGTTTACTTCCCGGTTCATGTGGATGGCGAGGTTTGGGATGGTGAGCAGCGACTTCTTGGAACGGTACAGGCGAAGCTCCGGTGCAAACGGATTCGCACTCCTTACCGCAACGCGTCCCGCAATCCCGAGCGGACGGTCGAGCCAGGTGTTTAAAATAGCTCCGCCATAAACTTCGACATTGACCTGCGCATAGGCGTTCATCACCACATCCGCGCCCGGCTTAATGCGAAGGCACGGATAATCTGTGTGCGCCGCCGCGATGCGGATGGCAGGCTTCCCTTTCGTCCCGAATTTCTCCGGCGTCTGAAAAGCAAAGAGGGAGGTGCCGTGATGGTTGACATAATATTTCTTTCCCTCCTGCAGATTCCATTTATCTTCATAGCCAAGTTCTTCAAATCCTGCACTGTTCAGCCTCTGCACGCAGAAATCCACAGTGTGATAAGGGGTTACTCCGCTTTTTAACAATTCAAATAAGTTCTCTTGTTCTCTCATGTTCGTCTCCTTCTGTTTCTCCTATTTGATGATGTTGGGGCAAAAGGGCTGATATAAATTTGAACTGTCATATTGCACAAAATAAATTTTGCATTTGTGACTTAATGAAGGATATAAGATTTATAACAAAACATTTAGAAAATCTTATATCCGTAATTCGGAACAAATGGAAACTTTATCTTTGTGCAATATGACAAGCACAACTTGTGTCAGCCCTTTTGACCAAAACATCATTTGATTGGAATATCAAAAATTCTGTGACATCCACATCCTATTCTACTATAAAACGCATCGGATATTAAGAGAAATTTCTCTTAATTTTCCACAAAATCTTGTTCTTCTTTTCAAACAAATGTATAATAGCATTGGCTGCGTATGCGGCAGTTTAAGCAATGCTCTTGCAAATTATATCTGGAGGAACCATTATGATTGCCTTACATCTGTCAGACATCAAAGATTTTATGAATAAATTGCTCCGCACGGAGATTTTTGACCACTTTTTATTGCAGGAGGCCGCCGTCAGCGGACACGTTTCCTACCTCATCGACGGACATCTCGATTTGAATTTTTATTCATCGGAGGAACTCGAGGAGCTCGAGCTGACCGGACTCTCCTTCACCCCTTTCTCCATGGTGCGCACACAGTGTTACGACCTCATCAAGGGAAAGCGGACGCCGAGCTCGTTCCGGTTTGTCTTTTTGCTCTCCCCGAAGAATTTAGAGCGAACGCTCGCCCAGACAGCAAGCGGGCTGACCACCTCTGACGTCGCCGCGGTCTTTCTCAATCTCAAATATCAGAACGGACAGCTGACAGCGACCACGGGCGTCTCCTACCGCACCTTCGTCCCGGATAAAAGTTTTGAATACGAGTGGGACGCCCTCATCCGCAAATTTTTGAAAAATAATCTCATTACTTTTGAAGAACTTTAATATATTTTCTTTACTTTTGCATATTGTTATGCTATTCTTGTCTTGTGTCATCAAGTAGACATGATATTATTATTTCGGAGGTACTATTATGAACAAGGGTACAGTAAAATGGTTCAACAACCAAAAGGGATACGGATTCATCTCTGACGAACAGGGCAACGATGTATTCGTACACTACTCAGGTCTTACTATGGAAGGATTCAAATCCTTAGAGGAAGGCGCAGCAGTAGAATTTGAAGTTGTAGAAGGCGCAAAAGGTCCTCAGGCAACTAACGTAACAGTTGTAAGATAATTCCACTGTTGAAAACATTAGTTTCATGTACCTTTTTCTTTAAGAATAGAAGTTTTTTGATTTAAGTTAGAAGTTTTTAATGTATGTTAGAAGGTTTTATATTTAATTGGAAGCATTTTTATTGTGGGGAATAAGATATTGTAAACTAAAAGAAGAACTCTATGTGAAGATTCATTCACATAGAGTTCTTTTTCTGTATTTTTACATTTCTATACCTCTTCCTCTCTCTTTCTGCCAAATACCACAAGTCCCGTGCCGGATGCAAGCATCAGTACAAACAGCCAGATGCACGGTGTCTCATCCCCTGTCTTTGCGGCTCCGGCTTTTCTGTTTCCTACCGTCTTACTTGTATTTGTAGTTACACCGGTCGTGCTATTTGCGTCGCTAACCGTATTGCCTCCATTTCCCTCGTCCGACGCTGCTTTCTCTAGCGTAAAAGTCGTAAATGCGCTTCCGTCTGTCCAAAAAATCTCAATGGTATGGCTGCCCTTCGATAACGTATCAAGATAACTCTTCTTTAACGTTATAATAGTGGAACCTTTTTTCACAGTGTAGTTGCTGCTGTCTACCTTAACACCGTCCACTTTTATCCCTGTGAACTTCTCAAAATCCCCGTTTCCTGTGATTGTTATCGAGCCATCTGCGCCGACAGTCCATGTATTTCCGTCGACCTCCGTGATTGTATAAGTTGGCTCTTTTTTCTCTTCGTAGACTGCTGTGATCTCCACTGCGCTCTTCGGCATGATGAATGTAGTTGTATCTGATCCGGCATCCGCCAACATAGCACCGCCGCTTGCAACCTGCCACTCCTTAAACTGCTTTCCCTCCGGCGCGCCATCCGCCGTTATGGTCACCGTCTTTCCCGCTTCGCACGCTGTCGCAGCGCTTCCGTCTACCTTTGCCGTTCCGTTGTTCACCTTGATGGCATAGATTTCAGCCGGAATAACCGGGATGACCTCCTGCGCCGTCAGAATCGCTCCACAGACCGAACACTTCTGTCCGTCTGTCAGACCCGTGCTCTCGTGGGTCGCCGGTGTGCCCGCAATCGTCACCGGTGTATGCCCTTTTGCAGGAATTGCTTCGGTCTTGACCCCGCCGCAGCTTTCACAGGTAAGTTCTCTTGTGCCTTCCTCCGTACAGGTCGACTCCTTTGTCACGGTCTCCTTTGTATACATATGCTCGTGAACCTTTATCTCAACGCCGTTCTCCTGCATCCCCTTTAAGATTTCCTCGGCGGCGGAACCCGGCGGACATATAATCTCCGGCATTGACTCGGAAGGCATCATCATGGAATCGGTCATAAAGGCGTTCTCCCCTATCTCCACCACACTGTCCGGGATGCTGATTGAAGTGATCTCATCTCTCCCCATATAATCCAAATGAAAGGCATTATCGCAGATTGCTTTCACTCCGTCCGGAATCACGACATCACCCGAAACATCTGCATCGACTAAGATGTCATTTAGAATCACAAATCCGGCTTCATCTCTTTTTCCATCGAGCCACCCCCACGGGAATGCATTCCCACCAATCTTTTGAACGGTCTTCGGGAATTCCTCTCCATCCATGTCTGTTATGGCTGTTATACTTGTTGCATTAAACGCTCCGGCGCCAATCTCTGTGACGGTTTCCGGTATTTTCACACTCTCAACCTGTCTGTTCCAGCCAAAAGCACCATCTCCAATCTTTGTGACAGTTTCTGGAATCACGACATCACCCGACGCCATTTCCGCATTCCATAGAATCCCATTGTCAATAACGAGATGGTCAGCCCGTTCCTGCTGCCTCCCCGCAAGATACGGAGTTTCGCCAAATGCCGCATAGGAAACAGCATCAATATTCTCCGGCAATTCAACGCTGGCTAAATTGATACAGCCATAGAACACATCACCAGAAACAGACTCAACACCATCCGGAAGTCTGATTTCTGTCAATCCACAGTTTCTAAATGCTGCAAAATCAAGGCTTTTAATTCCTTCCGGAAGTATTATGCCATCCAATGCTCTACATCCGTCAAATGCCTGCACCTCAATATCCGTAACGGTATCCGGGATATTCACCTTGCACAGTTTCGCACAGTCTGAAAACATATCGGAAACAATGGTAGTCAACCCCTCCGGCAAGGTGATTTTCACGAGGTTTGTGCAAGCTGAAAATGCTCCGTTTCCAATTTCCACCACTTTTGGAACAGTTATGCTTGTAACTTTGGCATTCTTATAAAAAGCAGACTCATCAATCGCAACTACCTCATCGGGTATTATAACATCCCCTTCCGCCTCCTTCGCGTCTATCAGGTATCCTTTTACAATTACAAGCTTCTGCTCATTCAAAGACCTCTGTTCGGCAATCCATGAAGTCTTTATAAACACACTATTCCCAAGAAATGTCAACTGTGCCGGGATATTGATTGTTGTCAATGCGCTACAGTTATAGAACGCACAAGTTTCTATGCTTGCTATCGTATCCGGCAATGCAACAGTTACAAGGTTATTACATTCTCGAAACGCACTTAATCCAATACTTGTCACACCATCCTGAATAGTGACGCTTCTCAAATCTGATTGCCGATAAAATGCATCATCCCCAATTCTTGTCACACGCAGGGTATCACCCTCCTCCGTGACAATCTCCTTTGGAATCGTAATCTCCTGATCGGTTCCTCTGTATCCGGTAATCTCCGCCGTACCATCCTCGAGCACGTTATATGCATAATCCTGCTGCGCGGCTTCCGGCTGCGCGGCTGCACGTACTTCCCGCTGTATGGATTCCGTTTCGACTGACACTACTTCGATTGACGTCGGCTCTGCTTCGGTTGAGGCTGGTGCTGCTTCAGTTGACGCTGGCTCAACTTCTGATGTAGCTGGTGCTTCCGACGCAATTTCCGATTCAGTTGACGCTTCCGGCGTGGTGTCCGGCTCGGCTGCTTCCGGCTCGGCTGATACTTCTTCGGCTGGCTCTTCCTGCACTTCCGCTGCCTGCACCATCCATTCCCCTGTGTTTGCGCTAAACTGTACGCCTGTGAATGCCACCGCAGCAGTCAGCAGAATGCTCAATCCCTTTTTTAGTACTTTTTGTAGTTTCATTCCCATTCCTCCCATTCATCCGTACTCTTACCTCTCCTGTGCTTCTTGTCTCTCAATCGAATTTTAGGTAAAAAAACAGAGGCAGACTACACCCTTTCGGTTATAGTCTGCCTCTGTTTTTCTATAATTCGATGACTTTTTCCCCACATACCGTTAAGTCCTTTCCTACTTTTTCCTACTAATTATACCAAAAAAGGACTTCTCTGCAACGAAATGTGTCATTAAATTCTGTCTGGTTTCTTGACCAAATAACTATTTCAGCAGAGCAGATTTGGATTGTCTTCTTTTCTCATGCAGCGCACGATGTTGCAGATTCCTCCGACCGCCATGCTCTCAACAGCTTCCCTCGTATAAAAAGCCATGTGCTGTGTCATCGTGACATTCGGGAACTGTCTGATATACGCCATGTTCCGGTTTGAGATAATATCACTCCTTCTGTCCCTGTGATAAATCCCCTCCTCATCCTCAATCACATCAAGTCCCAGCGCTCCAATTTTTTCCGACTCAATCCCCTTGATGACATCCGCAAGGCACATCAGTTCTCCGCGTGCACAGTTGATTAGGACAACGCCGTCTTTCATTTTTGCAATCGATTCCTCGTTAATCATGTATTTCGTCTGCGTTGAGAGCGGCACATGAAGTGAGATGATATCGCTCTTTTCATACAGCTCATCGAGAGAACAGTACCGGAAGTTAAGACCTCGTTTATCCTTCTCATGCCGGTTGTACGCTAAAATCTCACAGCCGAATCCCTGAAGCTGCTCGATTACCTTCCATCCAATCTTTCCTGTTCCAACGATTCCTATCGTCAGATTCCGCATCTCTTTTCCCAGCAGTCCGCTCAGAGAGTAATCATTCGCATTTGCACGATACAATGCCTGCTTGTAATTGTGCAGCGACATCAACATCAACATGATTGTATATTCCGCCACTCCGTCCGGGTCGTAGTACCCGTTGCAGACATGAATCCCATTGTCCTTTGCCGCCTTTAAGTCGATGTGGTCGTAACCGATTGTCCTCGTCGCGACGACCCTCACTTTCTTATCTGCCAGCAGCTTCATCATCTCCGCATTGACTACCGTTCCAAGGATTGTAACTCCGTACGCTCCCTCCGCAAGTTCCACCGTCTTCTCTGAGAGCGGTTCCGCCACCTGAATCAGCTCTACCTGTTCCCGCGCGGCTTCCCGCTGCATTGCTTCCTTTTCATCTTCTCTCACTTCGTATGCTACAATTTTCATGTGTCCGCACCTCGCTTGCCAATTCTTTCATTTCCAACGGTATAATTACCATAATTCTATCTCCTATGCAAGCCTTTGCTTTAAACCCATGCCGCTTTAACGCGAAAAGTTCCAACCCGCCTTATATGGTCGAAAGAATCAGTTCCATCTCCCCCTGCATCTGTACTTCACGCATACCGGCAGGCAGGATAAAGTGGGAACCTTTTTGTACCGGGCTGCTCTCTACGATACCGCTTCCCTCGACAACCGTCGCCAGGAGGAATGGAGCGTCCTGCGGAATGACTGCCCCGCCGGATACCTCGAGATGAAAGATTTTGTAGTAATCACATGTGTAGAGTTCCTGCAGACAATTTTTCTCCCCGGATTCCACATGGAACACGGAATCTCCAACCGCTTTTGCAGGCGTCGCAATGACGTCTATGCTCTGCGCAACATGGAGCTCTCTTGCCTTTCCGTTCATAAGTCTGTCGTAATCGTAGACACGGTAGGTGATATCGCTGTTCTGCTGTGTCTCTAAGATTAAAAGTCCTCCCTTGATTGCATGGACTGTCCCCGGATCGATTTGAATGAAGTCTCCCTTTTTGACCGGAATCTCGCGGATGAATTCGTTCCAGCGGCCTCCGTGTATCATGTCGGACAGCTCCTCCCTGTTTTTTGCATTGTGACCAATCACAAGGGACGCCCCTTCCGGGCAATCGAGGACATACCAGCACTCCGTTTTTCCATAGGAACCGTTCTCATGTACCTTCGCATAGGTATCGTCGGGATGTACCTGAATGCTTAAGTCCTCCTTTGCATCAATAATTTTTATCAGCAGCGGGAACCTGTCGTAATCCACATTGCCAAAAAGCTCCGGGTGTGTTTTCCACAGTTTAGAGAGCTTCATCCCGGCAAACCTTCCGCTTCCCACTTCACAGTCTCCGTTTGGATGCGCGGAAATTCCCCAGCATTCGCCGATGTCATCCCCCTCGGTGTGATAGCCAAACTCCTCACGCAGTCTCGTTCCTCCCCAGACATTGTGGGTAAAGACCGGATTTAAAAAGATTGGCTGACGGTACGGCTGATTGACGGAGAGATTTTCCCCGTTTGTCTCAATCACTTTCCGATACCAGAATGCAGAATCCTTGACCGTTCTGCGCTGCGTTGTAAAATCGACATGCACGATTCCAAACCGCTGGCGGTATCCCTCGCTCCACTCAAAATTGTCCAGAAATGTCCACAGGAAATATCCTCTGACATCCGCTCCGTCCTCGATTGCTCTCTGCATCTGACCGATGTACGCATCGAGAAATGCAATCCTGTCCGCGTCGTGCACTTTTCCGTCTGCATCTAACAAATCAAGTCCCGACATCCCGTTCTCCGTGATATAGAGCGGGAGCGGATAACGTTCACAGAGGAAGCGGATTCCGTAGTAGAACGCCCTCGGCGTCACCGGCCAGTCGCTCGCTGTCCGCGGGAATCCGGCTTCGCGTTCCACAAACTCCGGTTCCCCGTCCGCACCGGCTCTGACGAAGTACCCGTTATAAATATTCTGCCCCATAAAGTCGAGCGGCTGATGGATAAGTTCCATATCCTCCTTCTTAATCTCAGGCAGATATGCCGCATACTTTTTCAATCCCTCCTCCGGGTAGTGTCCTAAGAAGACCGGATCTGAAAACCAGCTCACATTCCACGTCCAATTGTCCAACGGATTGTAGAATCCAAAATACACTTTTTTTGCCGCCTCGATATCCTCCGGTGAATCAGTGTAGGGATAAGCGACTCCCGCCGTCGGAGCAAATCCAATCTTCACCGGCTGTTTTGCATATTTCCGCAGCTGCTGTACCGCTTTTCCATGTGCCATCAGCAGATGGTGCGCCACCAGAAATGTCTCTCGCACAGAGAGTCGGTACCCCGGCGCATGTGCACCGCTCAGATGTCCCAGCCCGACGATGCACTGCGGTTCGTTTATTGTGAAAAAATATTCACAAAGATCGGAAAAATTCTCTGCGACAACCCTCGCATACCCGCCAAACCAGTCCACGACCTCCGGATTGAGCCAACCGCCCCGCTGCTGCAGCGCCTCCGGAAATTCCCAGTGAAACATCGTCAGATAGGGAGTGATTCCACACTCTCTCATCGCAAGAATCATATCCCGGTAAAAAGCGATGGCTTTCTCATTGACCTCGCCGACTCCGTCCGGCAAAATTCTCGCCCAGCTCACAGAAAAGCGGTAGGCTTTTATCCCGAGGTTCTTCATCAAGGCAAAGTCCTCTTTATACCGATGTATCTCGTCACAACTTCTCTCCGCCCCCTGATTCTGGTAAATATGACCTCCGTCCGCAAACGTGTCCCAGACACATCTTCCTCTTCCGTCGGAAGGGTCTGTCCCCTCCACCTGATAGGCACTGCTCGCAATGCCCCATACAAAATCTTTTTGAAACATAGGTTTCTTCCTTTCTATCTTCTTTATTTATTCGTTTTCCTCGCTACTCGCAAAAAAAAGCCCCATCCGGTTTCTTCCGGATGGGGCTTTCTCCCTCATTGCGAAGATACAATGACAGATGTTAAATAAAACGGCTTTTCCGCCTCCCGCGGGGCTTCCACAAGCCGGATCGTAACCTCATGCAGTGTATCTTCGATATGTTCTGCAATGGTATCCAACTGCAGATTATCTCCCCAGGTCTCCTCGAAATTCGCGTCCAAAAGACCTGCCTTCTTTCCATCCAGAATCACTTCCGCCACCTGTGCGGGATGGCTGATTGTCTTGCGGTACTGTATTGCAATACAGCTTCCTTTCACCTGAAACGTAATGCTGTCGCCGCTGTTTTCTGCCGTCCATCCGTTTTTGAAACAGTCGGTAATATCCTTCTGCGGTGTCTTATCTGCCGCAAATCCATTCAGAACCGGCTCGCTGTTTTCATTCGAGAACAGTACGGAATTCTCGTATGCATTCCTCGTCACAGGTTCATTTTTAATTACAAATGTAGTTTCTTTTGTGTCTATCTCAGCCTCAACCTGATCTAAGAACCTTGTAATCAGTTCCGCCTCCAGGCGGTGTCCGGTGTCATTTGGATGAAGGTCATCCGGCGTGATCTCGCGATTTAAGATTTTCCCATTCACGACCTGCGGAAAAACACTGCTCTGCATACTGATACAGGGAAGGTCATAATATCGCCCGACCCTCGCATGCATAAGCTGAGCGTTCGCACCACTGTCGTAATACACGCTGTGGACAAGCAGAACCGCCGGCTCACTCTCCGCCTTTAGCACTTTTCTGACAAGCCCTTCGTAAGTTTCCATAAAATGTGTTGTACTCTTGTCGTTTACCGAAAATTCAACAATGACAAAATCCGGCTGTTCTGCGAGCAGATGGCTGTCCGCCCGCGCAACCCCAAACTGTGAGGTCGTTCCGCCGATTCCCGCATTCAGGTAAGTAAATTGTGCAGTCGGGAATTTTTCCTTCCACCAGGTGTAAACATGGTAGGCATAACAGTTTTTTGCATCTGTCGCTAGAGACCCTTGCGTGATGGAGCCTCCGATAAACCCGATCTTTAGTCTTTCTCCTGCCTGCGCACGCCGCATACAGTTTTTGAGGCGTTCTAAGTTTCCTCTGTTTGCAACGGAGCGCTCCGCCTCAATTCCATATTTTTCAATCAAAGAATCCATCGCTTTTCCTTTCTTTAAAACCAGATGTCTTCTCCTAAGCCTTCTATAAAAGCAGTCAATTCTTCCGCCATCTCTTCCGCTTCCGGTATCCGCAGATGTCCCGGTGTCCCGCATCCGTTTCTCCGGAAAAGGAAGTGGTGCACACGATTCTCCCCGATTCTCCCGCAGACTTCCCCGATGGCGTCATCCCATGCCCTGTCGTGGCAGAGAAGCGTCGTCATCAGAATAATCTGGCTGTCGGGGTATAATTCCATCAGCTTCCTGACAAAAATCTCATACTGCTCCTTCCAGTGCTTTGCCTTGGCGCCGTCCGGGCACTCCGCCATATAATCCACCGGATGATTGTCATTCTGTCCTATGGCGACCAGCGCGACCTGTGGAATATACTTTGAAAAATCCCACTGTTTTACCGGCAGCAGACTGCGCGGATACTCCATTTTGTCGTAACAGGATTCCATCCCCAGATAATCCGGTGCCTCAAACCATCCCGTCTGATCTAAGAGTGCGATTCCTCCCTGCGAAGTATCATGGAGCTCTGCATTCAATTTTCTCGCCGTCATCCAGGCATAGGAATACCAACTGTTTGAGTACTCTCCCTCATGTGCCGGATCTTCTTTCCCGACATAGTCGATTGCCTCGGACACCTCCCCGCAGGAGACGCTGTCTCCAAACACTTCGATGCGCCGCTTTGGTTTTTCCGGGAGCGGCAGAACCTCCGCCTCCCCTCCTACGGAAAAACCGTAAAACGTCACCATGTGGCAGGCGTCCATCCGCTTGAACAAAAGAAGTTCGTGCTCTTTCTCTTCCAACCCCTCCGCCAGGAGATAGCTCTCCCTCTCTTCTGTTTCCCGCAAAGCGAACTTGCCCTGTGTGCCGTCTAAGATATATCCCATGTAATTCGTCCAATATGCATGGTGGTTTGCAAGCTCCACACGGCAGGAAGTCCCCCGGAACTTCATCTTTACATAACTTGCTGCAAAAATGAGCACCGGCTCTCCCGGATTGTCAAAATCAATTCTCCCGCTGTACTCTAACAGCTCATGCTCCGGTGATATCCACATCACATGTTCCCCTTTCCGGCATCTCCTCTAGCGGATTCCGATTTCCGTATCCTCTTCTCTTACCACACTGTGGTCTTTGATATAATCAATAATTTCATCTAAATTTGTAAATGCGAGTCCGACATAACTGTCTGCCGCACCGTAGTAGACAGCGATTTTTCCACTCTCGGAGTCGTGGATTGTCGCGCACGGGAAGCATACATTCGGCACAAATCCGCGTTCCTCGTACCACTCTTCCGGTGTCAGCAAAAAGTTCTCACAGCGGTATTTTACGATTGATGGATTGTCGATATCTAAGATTGCTCCACCGATGGAATAGACATATCCGTTGCAGGTTCCGCTCACTCCGTGGTAAAAGAGCAGCCATCCCTCCGATGTCTCAATCGGAGCTGCGCCTCCGCCGATCTTTAAGGATTCCCACCATTCATTTCCTTTTCCCATGACGTGTCTGTGTCTGCCCCAGTAAGTCAGATCCGGGCTTTCGCTGAGGAAAATGTCGCCGAACGGTGTGTGTCCGCTGTCGGACGGTCTCGAGAGCATCATGTAATTTCCATTGATTTTTCTCGGGAAGAGAACCGCATTTCTGTTAAACGGAATAAACGGATTCTCCAGTCTGACAAAGGTCTTGAAGTCTGTCGTCTTTGCGAGGCCGATCGACGCCCCGTAAAAATCCTGGCACCAGATGATATAGTAGGTATCTTCCACTTTTACGAGTCTAGGGTCATATGCGTAGCGTGGCATAAACGGTTTGCCCGCCTCATCTACAAACTGAATTCTCTCTTTGTCGAACTCCCAATGAATCGCATCCTCGCTTCTTCCGAGATAGATATACGGGATACCGTTTGTCTGCTCGCCGCGGAACACGCCGATGAATGCTCCCTCGTAAGGAATCACCGCGCTGTTAAAAATTCTCGCCACACCCTCCACCGGGTTTCTTCCGATGATTGGATTCTCGGTATATCTCCAGATTGGTGCGCCTGTCAGATTCTGTGGTCTCTCCTGCCACGGCACATTCGGCACTGCC
>CAZBUW010000044.1:0-24025 GCA_964495195.1 uncultured Roseburia sp. | reverse complement strand
TTACGACAGGAGCGTCCGCTCTTGTGGATATTGTAAAAAAACTAAAGGTCGCAATCGAAAAAGAGGATTATCCGGGGATGAAAAAATATTCCGATTGTGAAAAGATGTTCCGGCTCTTTAAGAGATGCAAAGGTGAGGTAAAGCTTTTGATAGAGGAATACGAGGAGTTGGGAGACATTGAAGAATTTAAATTAGCTGATAAAAAGGCACAAGTACCTTTTTAAAGCGTGTGAAGAACAGGAAAACAGACTGTTCTTTTTTTATTGTCATTTTGAGCGTGAAGAAAGTGAGGTGAAAAGCGTGATACGCTCGTAAGCATATAGATAAAACGAAAAGGAGAAAAAAAAGAAATGGATGCAATGAGAGTTTTTATCGTAAATTTAGGCAGATACAACGAGGGAAAAGATACCGGAGAATGGTTTACGCTTCCGGTTGAACCGGAAGAAGTCAAGGAGCGCCTGGGGCTTGATGAATCCCATGAGGAGTATGCAATTCATGACTACGAGCTTCCGTTTGAAATTGACGAATATGAGAGTCTTGAAAGACTGAATCATCTTGCAGAATTGGCAGAAGAGTTTGATAACCACGGTTATCTGGATGATGTGCAGGAAATGAAGAATATATGGGGAGTCTCTTTTGAAGAACTTGCAGAGCATGTCGATGACATTGTCTGCTACAAAAACTGTGAAGATGATGAAGATGTTGCAAGAGAGCTTTTGGAAGAAACAGGAGTCTTGAGAAGCCTTCCGGCTGAACTTGCCATGTATTTTGATTATGCGGCTTATGGACGTGATCTTGCGATTAACAGAAATTTTGTCTATGGCAATCGTAACATCTATGAAATGGGCTGGTAAACAGATTAAAACAGAAAAGGGCTTGCATAAAAAAAGTGTAAGCCCTTTTTGACATTCTGAAGAAAGGAGAAAAAATGGAAGAGTTAAAAGCTCGTTTGCGTCCTATAGAAAAATCCGGGAATGAAAAGGAACAATATTCTTGGTGGTATTATCTCCCTGTTCATCCAGAGGAAGTAGCGGAAGAATTTGAACTAACAGATTATGGCGATGACATGGAAATAGAAGTTTTTGAAACGAATCTTCCGATTGATGTTGAGGATATTCATTATCTTTCAGAATTAAATTATTATGCAAAGTTGGCGGAAAATTTTGGT
Source organism: uncultured Roseburia sp. (assembly GCA_964495195.1). Lineage (GTDB taxonomy): Bacteria > Bacillota > Clostridia > Lachnospirales > Lachnospiraceae > Roseburia. The sequence goes on along the minus strand of CAZBUW010000044.1, from coordinate 22,857 downwards.
GATATTCCTTTATTTGACGTTAATTTAATGATGATGGAATGGAACATGAATTTTACGGAACTTGCGGTACGCGCCAGGGATATCGTTCAATATCCGCCATTTGCAGATAAGCACGACTTTGGTTATTACATGGTAACGGAACGGAAATGGTTTGGTGATATTTCGCCGTTTGCTTTAGAATACTTTGATTTTACCGCTTTTGGACATGATTTTACTTCGACAGGCGGATTTGTTTTTGCTCGCAATGGCACTTACCAACTGCCTTAAATCGGTCAGAACATAGGAACAAAGAAATAAACAAAAAATAAGAGAAAAGAAAAAGGAGAAAAAATATGAGTAATTTAAGAAACGTTTATATCAATGAGAAAGAAACATTTGGAACATTAAAATTTGGAGATTTGGTAGAGGAAATGACAGGTTATGTAAATGGCAGACGCGCTGTAACAGGTAGAAAATATTCGTTGTTTTCGGATAAACAGCGTTCTGACAATGTAGAGGTTATTCTTCCGGGTAGCGTAAAAGTAAAACAGTTTGGGTTTGACACACAGGTACATCTTGTAAATCCGAAGATTGATGATATCGGACAGGTTGTTGGCGGCAGTGGACATCACAATTATGTAATGTATGCGGATGATTTGGTAAAGGCGGGTGACAATTAAGCGTATATGATTGGAGAAGATGTCCTTATATATTTTTGTTTGAGCGTGAAAGAGGACGCTTTGTATATGTAGACTACTATAAGGATTAAGCAGTGCCGGGAAAGCGGGTGAAATACATGAAAGGAAACGTAGAAGATTTAGTGGCAGGATATGCCGATTATGTAGCTGATTTTAACAAATATGCGGCAGATGGTGTCCGGGGAGACGCAACACACAGATTACAGTCGTTGTTTGACGTGTACGAGGGAGACTCAGGATTTAATGTAATTCTTTCGAGTGAGGAAACAACGATAAAAAAGGTGATTGTTTTTCAGTTCGACCCGGGCAGTCTTGATTGGACTAAGGAGACACTTGTCTATGTCGGATTTGAGGGAATCTAAAAGAATCAATTATAGAAAGGCGGTGAAAAGGATATGACATTGGCTCATAATAGCAGACAAAAGTAGCAGTTACTGCAGTAAATAAAAAAAGTATAAACAAATAAAAAAATAAGAGAAAAGAAAAAGGAGATAAAAAATATGAGATTAGCAGAGGGATTTAAGGTAGAAGTAGAGAAAGTATTAGGAACATTAAAATTTTCAGCATTGAGAAGAGAAACGTTTGAATCAACGGAAGATGGAGAGTTGACGGATACGGTAAAATCGCGTACCTATGACTTAAAATCAACCGGACAGAAGATGATGGTACAGGTCAAAGTACCGGGTGACACTCCATTGCGTGAGTTTGATTATAATGCAGAGGTAGAACTTGTCGAGCCGGAGTTTGATACGGTCGTAATCCCACAGTACAGAGGTGTGGAAGTTACATGGTATATCACGGCAAAGGACATTGTAGCGAAGAAAAACAATCCGGGTGCCGGAAACAATAATCCGGGCAACGTGCCAAACAATGGAGCAAAGAAGTCAGAGAACGCAAAATAAGAAAAACAGCAGAAAAGTAACAGAAAAATAACAGTGTAAGAAGCGGAGTTTACCGTATTGATCAAGGGCTTAGTCAGTGCGGTTGCTCCGTTATTCTTTAAGCAGAGAGAGGGAAAAGATGGTTCAGAAGAGAGGAAAAAAGATTCGGGCTTGTGATAGAGATTTAGTCAGAAACTCGGTAATAGGTTCGTTTTTGGTTGTGTTTTTGTCTGCGGAGTTGCTTTTTCACGGAGAAAGAATCGGAGAGCTTTTAAAGCAGGGAATTGTAAACATCCATTTTCGTAAGGAGTTCTTCTTAACTCCTTATTTCATCACGAGCATAACAGTACCGATTGTAATATATCTCATCCTGTTGTGGCTTTACATTAAGTTCCGCCGTGACAGTTGGATGCAGATATTACACCGACAGAAGCTTGCTCGGATGGTTTTGGAAAATGGATGGTATGAAAAAGAGCAGAAAAACAACACAAGTTTTTTTAAAGATACCGGGAGCAGTAAGAGTAAGGAAGTTATCACCTCTTTTCCGAAAATGTTTTACCGCATGAAAAACGGACTAATTTATATCAACGTAGAAGTCAGTATGGGAAAGTATCAAGACCAGCTTTTATCGCTTGAAAAGAAGTTGGAATCGGGCTTGTACTGTGAATTAAAAGACGAAGAATTAAAAGAGTTTTACAAGGAATATGTCTTTTTGTATGACATGATAGCGGAGCGGATAACGATTGATGAAGTCGTGGCAGAAAGCGGCAGATTAAAGCTTATGAAGAATGTCTATTGGGAATATGACAGTTTGCCGCATATGCTGATAGCCGGGGGAACAGGCGGTGGAAAAACGTATTTCATATTAACAATCATAGAAGCACTGCTAAAAACGAACAGTAAAATTTATGTCATAGATCCGAAGAATGCTGACCTTGCCGACTTGGAAACGGTATTGCCGGACGTATACCATGTGAAAGAGGATATTGTTGCGTGCATTAATAAATTTTATGATGATATGCTCTTACGGAGTGAGGAAATGAAAAAAATGCCGGGATATAAGACAGGCGAAAACTATGCCTATCTGGGACTTCCGGCAAATTTTTTGATTTTTGATGAATATGTGGCATTTATGGATATGTTAGGCAATCGGGAAAATCAAGAGGTACTGAATAAGATAAAAGGAATCGTCATGTTAGGGAGACAGGCAGGCTTTTTTATCATTCTTGCGTGTCAGCGTCCAGACGCGAAGTACTTAGGGGATGGAATCCGTGATCAATTTAATTTCCGTGTTGCGCTTGGAAGAATGTCAGAACTTGGTTATGGAATGATGTTTGGGGAAACAGATAAAAAGTTTTATTCTAAGCGGATAAAAGGAAGAGGATATTTAGACTGTGGAACGAGTGTTATATCGGAGTTTTACACTCCTCTTGTGCCAAAAGGACATGATTTTTTAAAGTCCATTCAGCGTATTTATCTGGAAAATAGAGGATATTCCCACTATGAGGAAAAACCGAAGCAGGATGACTCTTTGTCTGTTGATAATATTTCAGAAATAGAAAACTGACAATTTTAGATAAATGACTGTATCGGGATTTTTTTTTGCGTTGTGAAAAAATTCTGGTTTTATATAGATGTTTGGATATTTGAATGTATGTATAGATGTTTGGAAATTCAACGGCGGTGTTGTGGGAATGTGTGTAACTGCCGTGTTTTTTTTCTGCTGTGGGTAACAACGTGTGCAATTCTGCTTTTGAATTGTGCACTTGTTATCCATGCAGATTTCGGCAGTTATGCATATTTCCATGACACGAAAAAGCGTGAAAGGAGAGAGTGTGTTATGTGCGTTGATGCGTTAAACAGACACGATAGAAAATTATCTGTTTGTCCGTATACCGTTACACCCGGGCATAGCCGGGGCGGCGGACAGCGTGAAAGCCGCCTTAAGGCGGTTGCCCGGGGAGTGGTGGCGCGTCAGCGCCACCACTCCGACTATACCCCTTATCTTCTAACAGAGGGGTACAAATCGACAAATCTGGAACATGAAATGCCTGCAAATGCAGTAAATAAGCCACCTTGAGAGGGTTCACATGAAAGTTTAAAATTCAAAAAGTGCTTTAAGTTCAGTGAAATCAAGGGTTTCAGTGGTTTTTGGATAAAATGACAGAATGACAGGAATGCCTTAAAATCAAGGGTTTTGGCGATTGGCTTTCGTGTGAACTTTTGAAATAAAAGAGAAAGCGAGAAAAAAAAGAAAGTGGAAGATACCGAGAAAATATTTGAAGAACTTCTCAAGTTACAGGAAAAACAGAAATCTTTAGAAGAAGAAAAAGCAGAAAAACAAGAAAAACTTGAAACGTACATTGAGAGAGTAAGAAATTTAAACGTGATTCGTTGTGCAAATGGTGTATCACAAAAAGATTTAGCAAAACACGTTGGAATTGCTAAATCTTATTTGTCTATGATTGAAAACTTCAAAAGATATTGTCCAGATAAACTTTTAGAAGATTTAGAAATAGGTTGTAAGGAATTATTCATAGATAATCCTTTACAAGTCATATTCGATTATGTCCGCATTCGTTTTCCAACACAAGATGTGAAAGACATCATCGAGAATGTCTTAAAAATTCGTATGGAGTGTTTCACTTATGAGAACAGGGCATTTTACGGTTATGAGGGAACATACACTTGTGGAAACATTGTATTAATGAATGCACCGAACATAGATAACTATGGTGTTCTCTTAGAATTAAAAGGTAAAGGATGCAGACAGTTTGAGGGGATGTTAGATGCGCAGGGGCGCACATGGAATGAATTTTTTGAACTTGTTTTATCGAGTGATTATAACGGAATCATGAAACGGATTGATTTAGCCGTAAATGACAGGGCGGGATATCTCAATGTACCGGAACTTGCAGAAAAGTGTAAAAATGGAGAATGTGCTTCATATTTCCGTAAATTTAATACCCAGATTAGCGGAGACATAAGACATGAGGATGAAGAAAAACGTGACGAGATGGGTAATACGCTTTATGTTGGTTCATTTCAGAGCAGTATTTATTTCTGTATCTATGAAAAAGATTATGAGCAGTATGTAAAATACGGTGTACCACTTGATTTTGCAGACGTGAAAAACCGATTTGAGATTCGCATGAAAGACGAGAGAGCACAGAAAACGATAGAAGAATTTTTAAGATGTGAAAATGTCGGTATGGTTGCATTTAGTATTATTAATAAGTATTTTCAAGTCCGAAAAAAAGACAGCAAATTAAAATTTGAATCGTGGAAAGTGGACGAGGGGTGGCAGAGATTTATAGGCATTGACAATTGGGATATTAAATTAACAGTAAAACCGGAACCGTGGTCTATTGACAAGTCGTATAAATGGTTAGGAAAACAGGTCATGCCGACTTTGAAATTGTGTGTAACGGTAGACGATGTTAAAGGAACATCGGTTATAAGGAATATGTATAATAGTGCGGTTTTGAGTGCAGATCAATTAAAATCGCTTGAATACATCTGCGGTTCGCCGAATGATTTTATAATTGAATAGAAAAAATCGAATAGAAAAAAATGATTGTAAAAAAGGAGAGTAAAGAAGAATGAAAAGCCGAGTATATGTAGGCAGATACATAAGAGCAGAGACAAAAATGTCGGATAGAGTAGAAAAATAGGAAACTATAAACAGAAGAACAAAAGAAAGGAAAAGTGGAGATGAAAGATATCTTCATAAGGGTAAAATATGAATTTTGGAACAAACTTATTAAATTGGTTTACCGGGAACGCGCAGGCATTGGTCATTGTGGCGATTATTGTAATCGGCTTGTATCTTGCTTTTAAGCGCGAGTTTACAAAACTTCTCGGATTTGGAATCATTGCGATTATTGCGGTTGTGCTTGTATTCAATCCGACCGGGGTTAAGGACTTGTTTTTAACGTTTGGAAATAAGATTCTGGGCTTATCTTCTTCGTCTGATACGGCAGGATTAACTATGTTGCTTGTCAGATAGCAGATGAAAAACAGTTACTACAGTAAATAAAAAAAGTATAAAAGGGTTTACATCAAAAAAAGGTGTAAGCCCTTTTTGACATTCTAAAGAAAGGAAAAAGAGATAATGAAACAGATAAGAAGCTATACAAGTATCTGGAATGTAGAAAAAGTACTGTATGCGATTGAAGATCTACAACTTCCGTTTCCGATTACTTTTTCCCAGCTCGGATGGCTTGTTGGAACATTCTGCTTTGTGCTGATGTTTCAAGATATGCCGCCGTTGTCCATGATAGATAACGTCATTATCAAATATGCGGCAATCCCGATCGGGGTTATGTGGTTTATGAGCAAGAAAACGTTTGACGGAAAAAAGCCGTATTCTTTTATAAGGTCTGTTTTAGCTTACCAGACCAGACAGAAAGTAACGTATGCAGGAAAAACAGTAAAGAAAATGCAGAAAAGGAAAGCCGTACAATTAGGAGTAACGGCGGTAAGGAGTGTGATATATGAGCCGGAAACAGTTTCCGATTAAGTACATTGAGAATAACCTTGTATTTAATCAAAAAGGGGAAGTATTCGCCTATTATGAGTTGATACCATATAATTACTCTTTTCTTTCGCCGGAACAAAAAGAAGAGGTTGGCGAATACTTTAGACAAATGGTAGCACAAAACCGCGACGGAAAGATTCATGCGTTGCAGATTGCAACGGAATCAAGCGTCAGACACATACAGGAAATGTGTAAGGATGGTGCGAAGGGAAAATACAAAGAACTGTTATGCAGTATTATTGATGATCAGACGGAGGCGATTACAGGAGACTTAGAGTCGGATATTCAAGTGGATTACCGATATTTCATCGGATTTAAGCTGATACCGAATCAAGAGGAACTTAGTTTAAAATACATTACAAAGGAAATTAAATCTGTATTTCATGATTTTGTTAACGAAGTGAATCATAGTCTGATGGGAGATTTTATAGAGATTGAAAATGCAGAGGTGGAGCGTTATTCCAAACTCGAAGCTTTAATGCGTGATAAGATTGCAAGACGTTTTCAGATAAGGGCACTTACGGACAAAGACTTTGGCTATCTGGTACAACATCTGCATGGACAGGAGAACGTACCATATGAGGAATACGATTTTACACCATATAGAAAAAAACTGAAAAAGATAACGAAACTAAAACGTTATGATTTGCTTCGATTAAGACGGTGCGTCATGACGGAAAAACCGAGAAGCATTATCTTAGAGAACGAGGAGAGCAGGGAAAAAAGAAAACTGTATGTGTCGTATCTGACAATCAACCACATTGTCGGGGAACTTGATTTTCCGTCAAGCGAAGTGCTCTATTATCAGCAGAAAAGTTTTTCATTCCCTGTTGATACGAGCATTAATGTAGAGATTGTCTCGAATAAGAACGCTCTGACAGTTGTACGGAATAAAAAGAAAGAGTTGAAAGACTTAGAGGAACACGCGTACCAATCAGATAACGAGACTTCTAACAACGTTATCGAAGCAATGGACTCTGTGGATGAACTTGAGGGGAATCTAGATAAAACAAAAGAGTCCATGTATAAACTAAGCTACGTTATCCGGGTAAGCGCGGACAGTGAAGAAGAACTGACAAGACGTATTGATGTAGTCAAAGATTTTTATGACGGCTTTAATATCAAACTTGTCTGTCCGTATGGTGATATGAAAGGACTGCATGAAGAATTTATCCCATCTAACGGCAGATACATAAATGATTATGTACAGTATACAACAAGCGATTTTCTCGCAGGACTTGGCTTCGGTTCAACGCAGATGCTAGGGGAAAAGAACGGTATTTATATCGGAAAGAGTTTGGAATCCGGCAGAAATGTTTATCTTAGACCGGAACTTGCTTGTCAGGGAGTAAAGGGTTCTGTCACAAATGCGCTTGCGATTGCGTTTCTTGGTTCGCTCGGCGGCGGAAAATCTTTTTTCAATAACCTACTAATGTTTTACTGCGTACTGTTTGGAGCGAGGGCATTAGTCATTGACCCAAAGTCAGAGCGCGGCGGATGGCAAGAAGCGTTTCCATGGTTTGCAAGTGAAATTAACATTGTGAACCTCACAAGTGAGGAAGAGAATCAGGGACTCTTAGATCCATTTGTCATCATGAAAAACAGAAAAGACGCGGAATCGTTGGCGATTGACATTCTTTCCTATCTGACAGATACAAAGAGTCGTGACCGTGACCGTTTCCCATTGTTAAGAAAAGCGGTGAAAAAGGTTTCGGAGAAAGAAGAAGGAGGGCTTCTCCTTGTTATTGGTGAATTAAGAAAAATGGATGATGTAAATGCCATTGCATTGGCAGAACATATTGAATCATTCACAGATTTTGATTTTGCAAGACTGCTGTTTTCGGATGGCACGGCGCAAAGGGAGATTGGCTTGGATAACCAGATAAATATACTGCAAGTTGCGGATTTGGTACTCCCGGACGTGAACACAAAGCCGGAAGAGTATTCGAGCATGGAGATTTTGTCCGTTGCAATGATGATCGTTATAAGTACTTTTTCGCTCAACTTCATCAAAGAGGACAGGAGCGTATTTAAGATTACAAATTTAGACGAAGCATGGAGTTTTCTTAACGTTGCACAGGGAAAGATACTTGCGAATAAGCTAGTCCGTGCAGGACGTTCCATGCAGGCGGGTGTCTGGTTTTCGACCCAGAACTGTGATGATTTAATGGACGAAAAAATGAAGAATAATATTGGTCTGAAATTTGCGTTCCGTTCCCGAGACCCGATTGAAATTAAAAAGACACTTTCGTTTCTGGGTGTAGATAGTGAGGACGAGGAAAACCAGAGGATGTTAAAGAATCTGGAAAACGGACAATGTCTGATGTGTGATTTGTATGGACACGTTGGCAGAGTACAGATAGACCCGGTATTTGCAGACTTTCTGGAGGGATTTGACACGCGACCGCCGGAGACAACAGAAGAGGAAGAGACAGAAGAGATGGAAGAATGGAGTGATTACATGGACGAAGCAGAAGAAGAGGAAAAAGATGTAGAAGAATGGAAAACAGATATGGAAGAGGATGTAAAAGAGGATATAGAAGAAGAATAGGAGCGTGAAAGATGAAAAAGGAAAAGATAAAGCGTGTTTTAAAAATCTTACTGCTTTTTGTTCTGCTTACTGTTTTTTTTCTTGTCACGGTTACAACAGTAGCGTTTGCGTCTGGGTTAGTGGACGAAACAATAAACAGTTCCAATCTCTATTCAAAGTATGGGCTAGACAATTGGCAACTTGACTTCTATGTAGATAATTCTTGGGGTTGGTTGCCTTGGAATTGGAAAGACAGTGTAGGAAAGTCCGTCATGTATGGCTTGTACATGATTACAAATTTCCTCTGGACGGTAAGCCTTTACTTAAGCAATGGCACAGGATATATCGTGCAGGAAGCGTATAAGATGGATTTGGTTTCAAGTCTTTCTGATACGATTGGAAAAAATATGCAGAAAATAGCAGGGGTATCGTCAACGAGCGGTTTTTCGTCTGACGGACTACTGCCTAGAAGTCTGTTGCTGATTGTGTTTGTGCTTGGAATTTATGTGGCATATACCGGACTGATAAAGCGTGAAACGAGTAAGGCAGTAAGTGCACTTACAAATTTCGGGCTTGTGTTTCTCTTAACGGTAGGGCTTGTTGCATATGCACCGAGTTATATTTCAAACGTTAACGAACTGTCAAAAGATTTCAGCACAGGAGCGTTAGATATTGGTACACAGTTAGTGTTTCCCGATTCAGAGATTTCGGAATCGGACAGTGTGGATATGATAAGAGACAGTCTGTTTTCCATTCAGGTACAGAAGCCGTGGTTGCTTTTGCAGTATGGGACAACCTCGGTAAGTGATATTAGTTCAGATCGCGTAGAAGAACTGTTGTCAACAAGCCCGGATACGAATAACGGAGAGGATAGGGAAAACATAGTCAAGACAGAAATCAATGACAGAAGTAATAAAAATCTGACTTTAACGTGTGTTGCAAAACGACTTGGAATGGTGTTTGTATTACTGCTCTGTAACTTGGGAATTTCATTCTTCGTATTGATGTTGTGTGCATTTATGATTTTTTCACAGATACTGTTTATCATATATGCACTGTTTTTTGTGATCAGTCTGATTCTATCCATGATACCGGGACAACAGGGGTTGTTAAAGAAATCGGTTTTAAAACTGTTCAATACGATAATGACAAGGGCAGGAATCACACTGATTGTCACAGTGGCATTTTCATTGTCGAGCATGATTTACTCCTTGTCGGAAAATTATCCGTTTTTAATCATCTGTTTCTTGCAGATAGTAGTATATGCAGGAATCTATGTAAAGATGAATGACATAATGGGAATGATGTCGCTCGGGAGTGAGGGACAGGAGATGGGAAGAAGAATGTTGCGCAGACCGAGAATGTTTATGCGGAGATATGGTCGTATGGCAGAACGGAAACTTTACAGGGCAGTTACAGGAAAAAATAAACGTGGCGGTTCTGTTTTCAGCAGAGGGAAAGGAGCGAAAAACGAGAAAGCGGATATGTCCGGGAACAGTATCGGTGTAAACCGTACAAGCGGCGAATATGCGGTCTCTTCCGACAGACATTACAGTGGAAATTTCGGCGAACGGAAAAACACGGAGAATGTCGGAAAGCGTCTTGGAAATAAGATTGGTAAGATAACAGACACTCCGAAGAAGATAGCGGACAATGCAGTGCAGTTAAAGGATGATGTAAAGAATCTCCCGACTAACGCAATGTATCAGGTACATAAAGCAAAACAAAACATTTCTGACAATGTAAAAGGAATCGGAGAGGGATATAGTGGTACAAAGCATAACCTTAACACAGGACGTGCAGACAAGCGTACGGAGAGACAACAGACGGCACAGGAACGTCAGCAGGAAATGAGACGTGCACATGATTTAAGAAAGCTGAATGTTGGTAATAGTAGCAGGACAACAACAGGAGCGACAACAAAGACAGCAACAGGAACGGCAACAGGAGCGGCAGTAAACACGGCAACAAGGACAGCAACAGGAGCGGCAATAGGAGCGGCAACAAAAACGGCAACAGGGCGGCAGAATGAAAGAGCAGTAGAAAGACAAAATAAAGCGCAGAATGGCAGACGTATTGATTCGAGGACGGATAATAAGGTCGCACAAAATAGAAGTAATACAACTTCATCCGTTCCAAACAGAGTAAATGAGCGTATGTCTGATAAACGTTTGGAGCGGAATGTAAATGTTAATACATCTCCAATGGAAAGGATGGTGGCACAGTCAAAAGAAAAACCGATTGTATTAAACGGAAAAGAAGTAAAGCAGTCTGCAAATACAAAGACGTTTTTTGAGCAGGAACAGAAAGCGGAACAGAAAGCGGTAATACAGAACAACACAACAAAGACAACGGAAAAAGGAATGAAAAAAGGAAAAGGAAAAAAGAAAGGATGAAGCTAGGATATGAAGAAAGTAGTAATATCGTCTGTTTTCGTTCTTTTTTTCTTTTCCACCATTCTTTTTGTCGGAATCATTGCGGGAGATGATGATGATAAGGCTGTTGAGGGTTCGGTAGACTACTTAGCCGGAATGAATTTGTCGGATGAAGTATTAGCTTATCAGCCGCTTGTAGAACAGTATGCGCAGGAATACGGTATCAGTGAGTATGTCGGGTATCTAATGGCGATCATGCAAGTTGAATCGGGCGGTAGGGGGAATGATGTCATGCAATCAAGCGAATATGCGGGACTTGACAGAAACTCCTTACAACCGGAAGAGAGTATTAAGTATGGATGCAAGTTTTTTTCGGAACTTCTGGTAAAAATCAGACAGAAAAAGTGTGACATTAACACGGCAGTACAAGCCTATAATTATGGCGGCGGCTATATTGATTATGTAGCGGCAAACGGAGAAAAGCATACTTTTGAACTTGCCGTGTCTTTTGCCGAGGATAAATCGGGCGGTGTCAAAGTCAGATACAACAACCAGATAGCGATAGCGGAAAATGGCGGATGGCGGTATAAGTATGGAAATATGTTTTATGTACAACTTGTATCGCAGTACTTTTTCTTAAATCCGTTAGCCGGAGATGTGTATAACACTGTCATAAACGAAGCATTGAAGTATGAGGGATGGAAATATGTATTTGGTGGTTGTTCGCCCGACACGTCCTTTGACTGCTCGGGGCTGACACAGTACTGTTACGGTATAGCAGGAATTGACTTGCCGAGAACGGCACAGGAACAGTATGACAGTTGCCAACATATCCCACTTAGTGAAGCACAGCCGGGAGATTTGGTTTTCTTTCAGGGAACGTATTCTTCCGGCACTTATATCACCCATGTAGGAATCTATGTAGGGAATAATAAGATGTATGATGCGGGCGACCCGATAGGGTATACGGATTTGACAACGGAATATTGGCAGAAACATCTTGTGTGTGCAGGAAGAATCAAAGAACAGACATAAAATTTAGCAGAAAGAGGTAACAATGCGGATGGAACAGGAGAATTAAAAAAGAGAGGAAAAAGAAATGGAAAAATCAAAAAGGAGAACGGAAACAGAGAACGAAAATGTAAATGAAACGTCGCAACCGAAGAAAAAGAGCAAAAAGGAACTGCTTTATTTTATATTAGGAGTTCTTTTGAGCGTGTCAATCTCCATGTCGGGAATGTATGCCGTATGTGCCGGAAATAGAAAATTTGTGGCAGTAGAGACAGGGGAATCGGACACGGTAAAATATCTGTCAGAAGCTACCATGGAACTTGTGAAAGAGACGGTTGTCGGTAATGTGGAAGAATATCTAAAACAGGAAAACATCACTTCCGAGATAACGGAAGAGCAGAAAGAGGAATTAACGGAGTATGTATTGGAACATCTGGACGTGGAACAGAATGTAACAAACATCACGGAAATTTCAGACGAGCAGATGGCGTATATCGAAAATCTTGTCAGCACAAGTGTTAATACGGCAGTGGACGAGGTAAACGAGTATATTAATACGAATATTGAGATTGTGTCAGAAAATGTAACGGAGTACACGGATGAAAGCGTAGAGACTGCATTAGAAAATGCTACGGATTATACAGATACTTCGGTAGATGAAGCAGTGGAAAATGTAAAAAATGAGTACATCTTTTTAACGGATGATTTAAGAACATATATAGATGAAACGGTTGTACCGGGAATCTACGTTGTTCTTTCCATGACGGAAGAAGAGATTGTTGCTTTAAACGAGAAGATTACTGCCCTTAACGATTCTTATGAGGATTACAAAGAAGAAAATGCTGAAACGTTGGAAAATATCGTAACTATCATTAATGAGAATCAGAAAGCAAACGAACAGGCAGTAAGCAGTCTTACGGAAGTGCTGACACAATTCCATAATGATTATGATGCTTATGTAAACGACGCAGAAAAGACGCTTACAGAGATAGATGCTTCTTTGGATGAATGCGTAAAGATAGCGGACTTTGAAAAATTTAAGGAAAGCTACGAGACTTATAAGGAAGAAATGAGCGGGTGCGTAGCAGACATAGAAGAAGCACTTGCAGATTTAGACAACACAAAAGCAGGTAAGACGGCATTAAACGCACTGTCAGAAGAACTTGCGGCATTACAGACGACATATGAAACATTTACAAAAGAAGAATTTTCAGCGCTTTCAGACCGTGTAACAAATGTAACGGATACAGTAACGAATAACAGTTCTGCAATCGAAACACTAAATCTGAAGGTTGCGGAGCTTGAATTGCAACTTGAAACAGCAGAGGGAAAAATGGAAACGTTGGACAGTGAACTTGCAACAAAATTGACATCTTCCGATTTGTTGGATGAAGTCTATCCGGTCGGCTCGATTTATATGAGTATGTCAGATGTTTCGCCAGCAACATTTTTAGGCGGGACCTGGGAACGTATTATAGATACAACATTGGTGGGCGCCGGAAATTCCTATTCGGTTGGAAGTACAGGCGGTTCTACAACTGCTACATTGTCCGCAAGCAATATTCCAAGTCTTAATATCACAGGGACGACAACTGCTAAAAATGGGGTTACTACATCTGCAAACGGAGCTTACAGCGGAACGATAGCGTCAAGTGGAAATTACATAGGGGGAGTTTATACGACCTCTACGGATGGAAAACATTCTCACAGTTTGAATGGATGGTCTATCATGTTTGAATCAACTACGACGAGCGGAATTTATGCATTGGCAAAACCTTTTGAACATAATAATTGGGGCGATAATACCCAATTATCCGGTGCACATAGTCATACTGTTTCAATTCCGAGCCAGACCATTTTTTTTTATGGCAATATCTCGATTGGAAATCACAGCCATACCGTAAATATCCCGGCATTGTCATTGACAGGAACATACACGAACAGTTCCGTTCAGGCATTTAATGTACAAGACCCTTATACAGCGGTCTATATGTGGAAACGTATTTCGTAATATGCGATTTAGATAAAAATATAAAGAAAGGAAAAGAAATGAGAAGAAAAAGTAAAGAAATGGAAAACAGAAAAGAAAAGAAAAAACTTCGGATTGCAGTAAAAAAGCTGGAAAGACCGAGAGCAGGAGTAATTATCTTATGGATACTTCTGATTGGAAGTGTCAGTTTCGGTATTTATAAAAATTTTACTGCGATTGACATTAAGACGGTGCACGAAAAAGAGATCGTGGAGGAAAAGATAGTGGATACCAGCAACATAGAAAGTTTTGTAAAAAACTTTGCTAAGGAGTATCACTCGTGGAAAAATGATTCGGATTCCTTAAATGTGAGAGCGACTGCATTGGCGGAATATTTGACAGAGGATTTGCAGAAAAAAGATGCAGAAATGGTAAGAATTGACTGCCCTACAAGTGCGGCGGTGAGTGATGTGCAGATATGGGAACTTGAACAAAAAGACAGTAAAACGGAATATTCCATTGTCTATTCCGTCACGCAGATCATTACGGAAACGACCACACAGACCGTGACACAGACCGATACAACGCAGGAACTTGCGGAAGAGGAAGAACCAATCGAAGTTACCACGGAAGTTCCAGTAGAAGAGACAAAAGAGGTTACTATGGCATATCAGATAACGGTATATATGGACAAAGAGGGAAACATGGTTATTGTTCAGAATCCGACCGTGTGTGCATTGCCGGAAAAATCGGCATATATACCGGAAGAAAAAGTATCGGATGGAACGGTCAGCACCGAGGATTCGGCAGAAATAACAGAGTTTTTACAGACACTTTTTAACCTGTATCCGACCGCAACGGAAAAAGAACTGTCCTATTATGCGAAGGACGGTGTTTTAAAGCCTGTTTTAAATGATTCGCTTGTCTTTGACAGTTTGTCGGATGTCATATTTACAACCGTGGATGAGAAAGTAAATGTATTGCTTTATGTGAAATATCTCGACCAGAATACAAAGACAACGCAGATTTCGCAATATGAACTTGTACTTGAAAAAGGGGAAAATTGGATGATAACGGATGTAAAATGAAAGGAGAATAAGATATGGTAAGATGTTTAGGTTATTGGTGGAATGACCATGAGATAGAAATATATGAGGTTGAGGGAAGATTAATAGCATTATGGGGCTGGAATGGAGAAATCTATTTAGACTGCTGGGAAGTAGAAGAAATGGTTGATGAGTACGGATATGGCATAAAAACGGACGGATTACAGGTTAGACCTATTTATGAAAAACACAGTGAAGATGACTATGACATAGTTGGATATGAATTTGTTTAAAACAGAGGGAGTTCCGGGTGTAAAAGCCCGGAACTTTTTTTTGTATAAAGAAAATAGATAATAAAATTGTGATAGAGTTAGTTATTATGAGTTCGTAATATACGCTTAATATACAAAAAAGTACATTAAAGGCGCATAAATAGGGAAAAGTACATACCATTTTCATAACTAAACTCCTCGAAAGAGCCCCCGGCAGCAGTTGTCGGGGGCTTTTTCATCGAATAGGAAATTCCTGTTCGATGAAAAAGCTCCGCGGGGATGCGCAGCTCGCGGAGAGGAGGTAAGTTGCTATGCAACACCGCCCGCGCGCGAAGAGTTTGCAAGCAAACTCTTTTATGGAAAAAGGCATTAAAGTGGAGAAAATGAGCCGGGGAGAACGTAGGAAAATAAATAGACATATGTTATAATGGAAGAATCAGATGACCATGAAAATATCACCAAAATTTTTCTAAAAAAAGAATAAAATTATTTGAAATCGCCGATTACAATTTTTGGCAGAAAGATGTAAAATAATTTGGTTCGGAAAATGTGTGTGACAGCCTTTTTTGACGTGTACAAGAAAGAAAGGAAGAGTGTTATGGAATCTTATTCATTTTTATTATTTTTGGCAATTATTTTAATTTCAACAAAGGTGCTTGGTCTTTTCTCTCGAAAGGTGCATATGCCGGCCGTTGTCGGTGCACTGATAGCAGGCGTGATTTTAGGGCCTGCGTGTCTGAATCTGATCTCCTTGGAGGGGGATGTCGGTTCGTTTTTAGAGATGACGGCTGAGATTGGTGTAATACTTCTCATGTTCAATGCCGGACTTGAGACAGATTTGAGTGAGCTTAAGAAAAACGGTGTTGCCGCGTTTATCACGGCAATTTTGGGAGTTATTGTTCCTCTCATCGGAGGATTTGTGGGTTACGCATTGTTCTTCCACACCGATTTTTCAAATTATGACGAGGTGTTGAAAGCAGTGTTTGTCGGAGTTGTCCTGACAGCTACCTCCGTCAGCATCACGGTCGAGACATTGCGTGAACTTGGAAAATTAAAAGGAAAAGTCGGAACGACAATTCTTGGCGCTGCGGTTATCGACGATATCGTCGGTATCATTGTACTGACAGTCGTAACAAGTTTAAAAGATACATCTGTCAGCCCGGCAAGCGTTCTTTTAAAGATTGTCCTCTATTTTATATTTATTGCAGTAGTTACATTCATCCTGATGAAGTGCAGAGGAATCATTGAGAGGCAGGATGAGAAGCGAAGAGTGGTAATTCTTTCGGTGGCACTCTGCTTTATTCTGTCCTATGTGTCTGAGGAATTTTTCGGGATTGCTGACATCACTGGCGCATACTTCTGTGGTTTGATGTTGTGCTCCATGAAAGTTGGTCCATATGTGGCAAGAAGATGCGAGATTCCGTCTTACCTGATTTTCTCTCCGGTATTCTTTGCGAGTGTCGGATTGAAGGTAACTCTGGGGGATATGGATGCAAGCATCTGGATTTTCTCCATCATCCTGCTTCTGATTGCGATTTTGTCTAAGATTATCGGATGCGGATGTGGGGCAAAGATTTGTAAATGTAATTGGAAAGAGGCACTTCAGGTCGGTGTCGGCATGGTCTCCCGCGGAGAGGTCGCATTGATTGTGGCACAGAAGGGATACCAGAGCGGTATGCTTGATGACGTGCTGTTTGCTCCGATTGTTATCGTCGTTATTATCACGACATTGCTCACTCCGATTTTATTGAAAATTGTGATGAAAGAAAAAGAGACAGCGTAGAAAGTAAGAATCATAAGAAAAGCCCGGATGTTTTCAAAGTCAGAGAAAACATTCGGGCTGTTTTTATAAAAACCAGATGTCCGGGTTGGTCGAGGAGACGCAGATGACTCCTGCCTGGAGCAGGGACATGACGTCCTCCTTGTCGGAGACGAGTCCGCCTGCGATGACGGGGGTGTTCGATATCTTACAAATCTTAGACACGACTTTGGGCATCAGTGCCGGGAGAATCTCAATGAGATCCGGCTTGGCGGACTTTAGTTGTCTGTCTATATTCTCATACGCCATCGAATCAATGACAAAAAGTCTTAGGATGGTGTAGAGGGAGAGTTCTCTGGCGCGTTTGATTAAGGCGGGCTTTGTGGTGATGATGCCGTCCGCCTGCGTATATTTTTTGATAAAATCGATGGAAATCTCTTTGGGGCTTAAGCCCGCGATGAGGTCGAGATGCACCATCGCAAGTTTGCCGGAGGATTTTATCTGATCGACGATATCCGGGATGCTGCAGATGTCTCCGTAGAGAATAAAGATAATCCGGCTGTCGCTGTCTAAACATTTCTGTAATCCCTCATCGTCCTTGATGGCGGCGATGATAGGAGAGTCCTCTAATGCCTCATGAAATTCTTTCTTCATAGATACCAGCCTTTCTATTGAATTAGGGATGCACTTTTGTGAGATATGCTTCTAATATTATAGTATGACTTCCCTCAAAATACTACCAGAATTTACAGATTTCTCGAACGGCACTGCGGAGTTTATGGTATAATGTCCGCGTAGGCAATGAGCAGTGCCAGACGGTAAGATGACAAAATGGCTGCTTGCAGTCAATTTTGTCAGATTAGCGGATGATAGGGCGAAGCCCGCGAGTGAGGGAAATCTTTGATTTCTCGAACGGTACTGCGAAGCACATGGTATAATATCGTCAGACTAAAAAAGCGAAAGGAAAAGTGCGATGGCGAAGGCGGAAAATCAGAAAATAAAACTTCTCTATATTATGCAGTACCTTTTGGAGAGAGCGGACGAGGAGCACTTTGTCACGACGCAGGAGATGTTGGAATATCTCGCGGCAAACGGAATCAACGCAGAGCGGAAGAGCATCTATACGGACATTGACACTCTGATACAGTACGGGATGGACATTATCAAAAAGATGGATCAGCCCAGAGGCTACTATCTGGCGAGCCGCCAGTTCGAGCTGGCGGAGTTAAAACTCCTGGTTGACGCTGTGCAGTCGTCGAAATTCATCACGACAAAGAAGTCGCGCGAACTCATCGCAAAGCTGGAGACGTTGTGCAGCCGCCACGAGGGAAAACAGCTTCATCGTCAGGTCGTGGTGGCAAACCGTTCCAAGACGCAGAACGAGAGTATCTATTACAATGTCGATTTGCTTTACAATGCCATCAGCGCCAATGTGCAGATTCGGTTTCAATATTTTGAGTGGAATGTAAAAAAGGAGATGCAGCTTAGAAAGGGCGGAGCATTTTACGAGGTGAGCCCGTGGTGTCTGACCTGGGATAACGAGAATTATTATCTGATTGCCTATGAGAAAGAGACGGATATGATTAAGCACTACCGCGTCGACAAGATGTTAAAACTCTGCCTTAGCGAGAAGGAGAGGGAGGGAAAAGAGGCTTTTGAATATTTCGATATTGTGGGATATGAGAAGAAGACATTCGGCATGTTTGCCGGAGAGGAGGAGAGTGTGACAATCTCCTGCGACAACAAACTGACCGGAGTAATCGTCGACCGGTTTGGGACGGATGTCCCGCTCCGCCCTAAGGGGGAAAATCGCGTGCAGGCGCGCGTCAAAGTGGCGGTGAGCCGTCAGTTCTTCGGCTGGCTGACCGGGCTTGGGGCAGGGGTACGAATCGAAGCGCCGCAGCGGGTGGCACAGGAGTACCGTGCTTACCTGCAGGAGATTCTGGACAATCAGACGAACTGATTGGACGGGGCGTCGTACTCGTAATCGATGGTTTTTAGTTTGGCGGCAATATCGTCCGCACACAGTTCAAAGTCATCGCAGAATGCGGAGAGCGATTCGTAGTGGTCGCGGAGCTGTGTGTTGACAAAACTCAGCAGAATCACAGGGTCGGAAGGCAGTTTATCGTAATGCATAAAGGTTCTCCTTGTTTGTTTTAGTTTTGTATGTGTACCATAACACAGCAAATAGGAATTGTAAAGTTGGATTTTATGGAGTATAGTAGAGGAGCAAAGTACAGTGGAGGAAGAGGATGGAGAGACAGATGATTGACAGGGAAGTATTTGAAACATTTTTCCGGGAGAATTATGTCCCGGTGGAATATAAAAATATCAAAGCGGAATTCGAGGAGATTGCCGCTGCCGGAAATGATATTTTTACGGAGAATTATCAGGCGAGGAATTTAAACCGTGACAATTTTATCCTGTATCTGACGAACGATGCCTACTGTGCTTTTGAGGCGGTGGTGGAGGAAGCGTTAGACGATTTGAACCCGGAGATTGTGGATGCGGTTATGGATGTGACGGCGACGATGCCAAACGGGGATGAGATTACAGAAAAATACTGGAGCGCGGGGGAGGAACTGTTAAAAGAGTTTCTATGTCAGCTCTATGACGAGACCATCTCAACCTGGCGATAGGCGATAATGGCAGTGGAAGAATGAGAAGAAGAGAGAGGGGAGCAGAATGGCGAGCAATTGTGATACCTGTGTCTACAATGTGTATGATGAGGATGAGGAGGCATATTTTTGCGAGGTGGATATGGATGAGGATGATGCCGCGCGCATGATGTCAGGACATTACAAAGAGTGCCCCTACTATCAGAACGATGATGAATACCGCGTAGTGCGACATCAAATGTAGTGTCTCATGGAAAAAAGGATAGGTCCTGCCGTTTTGGCAGGACCTATCCTTTTTAAGTCCTGTTTAATGATTGGAGGTGCCGCCGGTGCCACTGCCGTTTCCAGTACCAGTACCACTGCCGGTGCCGGTGCTGGTGCCGGTCTCATTGCCGGTGCCAGTGTCGGTATTGTCATCGGAGCTGTCACTGTCCGAGTCCGGGAGTGGCTGATGATCCGGAATGTCAAGGTCATCGAGGGATGGAATCGTAATGTCCGGTACTTCGCTTGCAGCGGAGTGGATGCTGCAGGTTCCGTTTAATCTGTCATCAGTCAAAAGATACGGACCGTCCTGACTGGTTGCGGAACCGCCGATGATAAAGATGCTTGTCGTCTTGTTTGGACAGTATGCATTCGCCATCAGCTGTGAATCATTACAGATTGTGGCGCTAATATGATGGTCACAATATTCTGTCGGGACGGTTCCCTCTGCAAAATACTCAGTGTATACCATGCTTCCTCTCGGGTCACAGTCGCAGACCCCTTCGATGGCAAGTTTGCCGGATTTTGCACAGACGTTTGCAGTTACAATACCCTCTGCCTGAGGAAAACCGGTGTCCTCAAGCCCCTCATGGATTCTGCTCATCGCTGCTTTCCAGATTTTTTTTGCATAGACAGTCGTGCTTCCGGACTGTGGGGCATTGTCGTCGTAACCGCCCCATACCACACACGTATAATAAGGAGAGAATCCTGCGAACAGACAGTCGCGGTTCTTAGTGGTTGTACCGGATTTACCGGCGAGCGACATGCCGCTGAAATAAGCAGGAGTTCCGGTTCCCTCCGTCATTACATCCTGCATTGCGCTGGTTAAGAGCCATGCAGTGGTCTCCTTGAGCACCGTGTGGGATTCCGGAGTTGTATTGTCGAGCAGAACGTTGCCCTCGTGATCTAAAATCTTCGTGTAAAAACGAGGCTTGAGGTAAGTTCCGGAATTTGCGATGGAGGCGTAGGCAGCGGTGAGTTCTAGGTTGGTCACACCTCTTGAGATACCGCCGAGTGCCGTGGCGTCATTGATGTCGTTCGCTTCATCTAAAGTCGTGAAACCAAAATCTAACAGATATTCATAGCCGAGAGAGGCTGTAATCTGATGCATGGTCTTGACTGTGACAATGTTGATGGAACTTGTGATACCATCGCGCAATGTGGTGAATCCGCGATAGATTCCGTCGTAGTTGTCGACGGACTCGCTGGTTCCTTCGTAACAGTATGGCGCGTCGTCCTGAACGGATGCCAAGGTGAGTCCGCCTGCGTCTAAAGCAGGTGCGTAGCAGGAGAGTACCTTGAAAGTGGAACCGGGCTGTCTTGTCGTGTTGGTGGCACGGTTTAAGGTTTTGCTTGCCACTTTGTCACCGCGCCCTCCGACAATGGCTTTTACCTCACCGGTTGTCTGGTCGATGATTGTCATCGCAACCTGAGGCTGGAGTGTGTAGGTGACCGTCTCACTGCCCTCCACGATGGTGTCGCCCTCCTCCATGATGTCGGCTTTGTACTGCTCGATCGCAGCCGCGGCTTCCTCTTCCGAGTTAAAATTGATGGTGTAATTTTTATCGGAGGACTGATAGTAGGACAGCATCGTGGTATCGCTGTAATTTTTGTATTCTCCGCCCGCAGTCTCAATCGTGACACGGTAGGAGAAGGACACTTTCGGTTCAACGACGTAGTTGTCGAGGTTGTTGACTTCCTCATCGCAGATTGCCTGAATGGAAGGATCCTGGGTGGAGTAGATGGTGAGTCCGCCCTGATAGAGCGCTTTGTAAGCCTGCGTCTCGGTGTAACCTTTCAGATCAATCAGATCCTGAATGACCTGATCGGTCAGTTCATCTACAAAGTAGGAGTTGACGGAGTCATCCGCCGAGTCAACGTTGACAATCTGGATTCTGGAGTAGACGTCGTCGTCGACTGCCTCGTTATACTCCTCCTGCGAAATATAACCTTGTTCCAACATGTTTTTCAGGACTTTTAAGCGGCGCTCCGCGTTGTTGTCCGGGTTGGAAATCGGGTTATACCGGGTCGGGTTCTGAGTGATGGCGGCTAAAACTGCACATTCCGACAGATTCAGATCAGAGACGTCTTTGCCAAAATAGCGCTCCGCCGCCACGCCGACCCCTAAGGTATTCTGACCGAGGTTGATGGCGTTGAGATAGTTTTCAATAATCCAGTCCTTGTCCTCAATTTTCTCAAGCTGGATGGCAAGATACTGTTCCTGAATTTTTCTTGTAAAACGATCCACTTCGGAGGACTCGCTTGTCCATCCTGTGAATACGGTGTTTTTCAGGAGCTGCTGTGTGAGGGTACTCGCACCCTGTGAAAAATGTCCCGAGGTAATTCCTGTGACCCCTGCGCGGATGATACCGCGCAAATCGATTCCGTTGTGTTCATAAAAACGTGCATCTTCGATAGCAACAAAGGCGTGCTGAAGATCGATTGGTATTTCATCTATTGTGACCCATTTGCGGTTAGAACCGGTGCTGACGAGTGTCGCAGTGACATTTTCCTCCGTGTCAAGGACCGTCGAGAGATAGCCGGTCGGGGTTGCGTCGATGTCCTCAATGCTGGGAGCGGAGTCGATAATTCCCCTGACGATGCCAAATCCGGTACAGCCGCAGATTACTACAACTGCAAAAAAGCAGATGAGCAATGTCTTGCAAAAGATTACTCCAAACTTCTTTTGCCACATAATACCTTTGGAAGTTAATTCCTTCTCCTTCCGTGCGGTATGAGTTTTTCCATAGTTCATAGTTGGCCTCCTTTATGTGAAGTGGAAATTCCACTATCTTCTTATTATAACAAAAAAAGTTCATATAATAAAGAAAAACTTATTTTCATGGAAAAACAGATGAACAGGGCTAGCGTAAAATTTTACTCGGAAAATTAAAAAAAAGAAAAAGAGAACACCACTT
>CAZBUW010000043.1:0-24027 GCA_964495195.1 uncultured Roseburia sp. | reverse complement strand
AAATGGAATCTCAGAGACCGCATAAATAAGGGCTTAGAGATTCCGAGAGTCTATCGTATGGAAAAGGAGAAAGGACGGAGGCAATGTTAAAAGAACGTGTATCTTATCAGGTGGAAAAAAACTGTGTGATATGTCATTTTGCAGGAGGGGAGATGCAGATATCCGTCATCACGCCGGAGATTGTCCGCATCATGATCCCGCTCGCGGGGCGCGGGTTTGTATCGAGAGCCATCGAGGGGGAAAAGGCGGGTGAGACCGCATTTGAAGTGAATGGACAGCAGGACTGCTGGTGCATTGAGACCGCGGCGTTAAAAGTCTGCATTTTCGATGGAGGATATGTGGATTTTTACCGCAGGGACGGGGCACTGCTCTGTGCGGACTACCGGGGCAGCCGTATCTTCAAGTCGCAGATCAGCGAGAATTTTATCGCTTTTCTGGAGGCGGAAGGACATGAGGTGCCGGACGCCACGGATTTCGATTACCCGGTTCAGGTCGTGAAACGGATGGACGGGGACGAGTGTTTTTACGGGCTCGGGGATAAGACGGGCTTTTTAAATAAGAGGGATTACGAGTATGAAAATTGGAACTCGGATATTCCGCAGGCGCACACGGAAAGTTACAAGGCGCTGTACAAGTCGGTTCCGTTTTTGATTACAAAGAAGAAAAATGCTGTGTTCGGACTGTTCTTCGACAACACTTACAGGTCTTATGTAAACCTTGGAAAAGAAAACGAAGACTACTACTTCTACGGCGCGGACGACGGCAATCTCGACTACTATTTTATTGCCGGAAATAAAATGACAGATGTGGTGACAAACTATACCTACCTGACCGGAAGAACGCCATTGCCGCAGTTTTTTACGCTCGGACACCAGCAGTCGCGCTGGGGCTATGAGTGTGCGGACGACATCCGCGATGTGGCAGACCATTACCGGAAATTGCAGATTCCGTGCGATGTGCTCCACTTTGATATTGACTACATGGACCATTATAAAGTCTTCACCTGGAACGAGCGGACGTTCGGCAAACCGGGTGCGCTCATCGGGGAGCTAAAGGAGCAGGGCTTTGAGGTGGTCACCATCATCGACCCGGGTGTCAAGGAGGAAAAGGGCTACGCGAAGTACGACGAAGGTGTGGAGAACGGATATTTTGCAACTACGCCGGAGGGAGAGATTTATGTCAACGCTGTCTGGCCCGGGGATTCTGTCTATCCGGACTTTGGAAACCCGAAGACGAGGGAATGGTGGGCGGACAATCAGCGATTCCTGCTGGACCTCGGTGTGCGCGGGGTATGGAACGACATGAACGAGCCGGCGAGCTTTCACGGAGAGCTTCCGAAGGACGTCGTATTCCATGAGGAGGAACGTCTGACGGACCATGCCGCGATGCACAACGTGTACGGGCATCTGATGTCGCGCGCAACCTTCGAGGGACTGAAAAAATACGACGGCAGGAGACCGTTTGTCATCACGCGGGCATGTTACGCAGGCTCCCAGAAATATACGACGGTCTGGACGGGGGACAACCAGAGTTTGTGGTCCCATCTGCAGATGGCGGTTCCGCAGCTCTGCAACCTCGGCCTCTCCGGCTTTGCCTTCGCGGGAACCGACGTGGGCGGATTCGGCGCGGACTGCACGAAAGAGCTGATGTGCCGCTGGGTGCAGGTCGGCTGCTTCTCGCCGTTGTTCCGCAATCACTCCTCGAAGGGCAGCACCTATCAGGAGCCGTGGCAGTTTGATTCCGAGACGGTGGAAATCTACCGCAAATTTGTCAATCTGCGCTACCGTCTGCTCCCATATTTTTACGATCTGTTTTACCAGACAGAGCAGACCGGACTTCCGGTTATGCGTCCGCTCGTGCTCCACTACGAGGATGACCCTGAGGTAGAGAATTTAAACGGCGAGTTTTTGGTCGGCGAGAACCTTCTGGTGGCGCCGGTCTTAGAGCAGGGGGCGACAAAAAAGATGGTCTATCTGCCGAAGGGGACGTGGTATGATTTTGAGACCTGTAAGCCTTACGAGGGAGGGAACTACTATCTGGTGGATGCCCCGCTCTCCGTCTGCCCGATGTTTGTGAGGGAGGGCAGTATGATTCCGACCTACGAGGTGAGACAGAGCACCTCTGAAAAAGAGTACGACACTATGACGCTTCTCGTCTATCCGGGAAATGGAACCTATCTCCACTACCGTGATAACGGGACGGACTATGCGTATCGCGACGGTGAGTACCGGCTCTATGAATTTACAAATGTAAATGGAAAGGCGGTCTGCGAGGTCAGACACGCCGGATATAAGGATTACAGCGAGATTATTTTTGAGGGACAGAGTTCCAAATAAGATTCATGGCATATCTTATAGAGATGGAAGGATAGGAGCACAACATGGATTTTAATCAGGAACGTTTTTTTTCCATGCAGCAGTATGATATCCCCAAAATGCCGTTTTACATGAGCTATCCCATGCAGAATCTCTACCTGACCGAGATGGAATACGAGCGAGATATGGAGCGGATGAAAGAGCTCTATCCGAGAGATGTAAAAAGTATTTTGGATTTGATTGAAGAAGAATGCGATAAGATGGAATACGAAGGAAGTCTGATGTTCGATGAGTATCCGGACCGGATGATGTTAGAGCGCCTTGTCGATAAGATTTATGAGAA
This sequence comes from uncultured Roseburia sp., assembly GCA_964495195.1. Classification (GTDB taxonomy): domain Bacteria; phylum Bacillota; class Clostridia; order Lachnospirales; family Lachnospiraceae; genus Roseburia. Next base: position 21,369 of record CAZBUW010000043.1, on the reverse strand, counting down.
GGCAAACGGCGATTCGATGGCGGAGGTGAGCGAGGTCGAGGCTGAGGAGTACGGCAGAAGACCGCCGCGCGGTCCGGGAGGTGCGCCGGGATACGGAGGAAGACCACCGCGGGGACGCCGGAACAACGATTTGAGGGATCTCATCGGTGTTCTGCTCAACAATGAGATGTATAAGAGAAGATGCAGACACAGAAGATGCAGGAGATGGTGGTAATTCGTAACCGTTCAGCCCGCGCCATTCGCAAAGGCACCTACGGTGCTATCCCGCAGCTTCGCAGCTAGTGTACTTTGCTCATAATCAGGCGCTCCGCTCATAGCCGCATTCCGTGTGTTCGTTCATGCAAGCATGATTCACACACTGCATGGGCTATGGCTGAACTGTTACGTTAATTCTTAAGTTTTTCGGAAAACACCCAAAATTCGGTTGCAGTTTCTGGAAAAAATGCATACAATATAGCTATCGCTTTGCGGTAGCTATATTTTTTATCGGATAGGAAATTCCTATTCGATAAAAAACGCTCCGCGGGGATGCGCAGTTCGCGGAGCGGAAGTAAGTTGCTATGCAACACCGCTCGCGCGCGAAGAGTTTGCAAGCAAACTCTTTTTTGTCATTAAGAGAGAAAGGAACGGAAGAAGATGCGAAAAGGTGCGGTCAAAGCACTTGTCTTAACGATAGTATTTGTGCTTACAGTCCTGATAATGGGGGCTTTTACCAATAAAACAAATGAAGATTTAACAATGGAGATGGCGGAGGCGACGCTTCCGGTCATCACACTTTACGAGAACGGCGTGCAGATTAATGAGTTGTATGGATATACGACGGATATGCAGGTGAAATATATGAGGGATACGATTACTCCAATCGGGGAGGAGAGGATTCTCCCGGCGACCATCCAGTGTTACCAGACGAGGGTCGACGCCATCTCTTACGAAATCCGCAGTCTGAACGGGGAGCGTCTGATTGCAGATTCCGCTGTCACGGATTACGAGCAGAACGGAAGCAGCATCTCCATGGATTTAGAGATTCAGAATCTATTGGAGGAGGGGCAGGAATATCTGTTTTTGATTCATTTGGAGAGCGGAGACGAGCAAATCAACTATTATACAAGAATTGTGGAACCTGTGGACAGCTATGTGGAGGAGTGCGTCGACTTTGTGCTCGACTTTTCGGAGAAGACATTTCAGGAGGAGACATCCGGAACATTGTCCACTTATATGGATGCGACGACGGAGGAGGACGATAATCTCCATTTCGTCACATTGGGCAATTCCCTGCGGCAGGTCGCCTGGGCGGATTTTGAAGGGGAGCGCCTGACGGATCCGGTGGCATCCATCAAGGAGATCAACAGCTCCTACAACGTCATTGTGCTCGACTATGTCGTGACTTCCCTCGGGGAAAACGGTGAGAACGAGTATTATAATGTGGAGGAGTATTATCGGGTGCGCTACACGGCGACGCGCATGTACCTTTTGAATTTTGAGAGAACCATGTCACAGATTTTCCGCGGGGAGAATCACAGCTTTTTTGACAACTGTATTCAGCTTGGCATCCGCTCTGACGAGGTCGAATATGAGGCGAATGAGGCGGGCAATATCGTTTGTTTTGTGCAGGAGGGGGAACTCTGGTGTTATAAGGCGGCGGAGAATCAGCTCGCACAGGTCTTCAGTTTCCGCGGATACGAGGGAATTGATGCCCGTGAGAACTATGGCCAGCATGATATCAGGATTATCAACATTGATGAGGCGGGAAGTATCAACTATATCGTGTACGGCTATATGAACCGTGGAGATCACGAGGGTGAGGTCGGAATCAGCGTATTCCACTATGACGGTATCACAAATACGAATGAGGAGGAGCTCTTTATTCCGTGTGAACAGTCCTATGAGGTGATGAAAGAGGAACTCGGACAAATTATGTACGAAAACGAGGACGGAAAATTTTTCCTTATGATGTCGGGTATTGTCTACCAGATTGATCTGGATTCGCTGGAGGTGACGGAACTTGTGACAGAATTGCAGGACGACTCTTATGCGGTATCGGAGTCAAACCGGTATGTGGCATGGGTGGAGGATCCGAATGCGGCGGAGGCGATACATCTTCTGGACCTGAAGACAGGGACAACGACAGAGATAGAGGAAGGCGACGGAGAGTACGTCAGACCGCTTGGCTTTATGGAGGAGGACTTTGTCTACGGCGTTGCGAAGCGGGATGATGTCCATGTGGATACAGCAGGGAAACTTACTTTCCCGATGAATGAAATCAAAATCATGGACACATTGGGGGAGCAGCAGGAGATTTTAAAGACCTACCACAAGGACGGATATTTTGTCTCGAAGATAGAAATCAGTGATTACACCATCTATCTGAGCAGAATTCAGTTTAATGGCACGGCCTATGTGGATGCCGATCAGGATACCATCATGAACCGTGAGGGAAAAGAGGGCGATGTGGTCTCCGTGGCAACCACCGTTACGGAGGAGAAACAGACGCAGGTGCAGTTAGCACTCACGGAGGAACTGAGCCGGAAATCGGCAAAACTTCTGACGCCGAAGCAGGTGATTGTGGAGGAGGAGCGCACGCTCTCCATCAAGGAAAGTGGCGAGAAAGAGCGTTTTTATGTCTATGCAAAAGGAAAAGTTCTTCTGACGACAGACAATATTACAGAGGCGATTGTGCGGGCGAATGAACAGATGGGAGTCGTCATCGGGGATGAACAGCAGTATATCTGGAAGAGGGCGAAGAAGACGACACAGAGTACCCTGAGCGATATTTTTGTGGGCGAGGAGGATGCCGGTGCGAACAGCGTGGTTCAGTGTATCAATGCCATGCTCGAGAAGGAGGGTATCAACATCAGCGTCAGCGCTTTGATTCAGGGAGGAACGACACCGAAAGAGGTGCTTAAGAACACGATGAAAGATGCGAGTGTATTCGACCTGTCTGGCTGCAGCGTGAATGAAGTGCTCTATTACGTGAATCGGGGAACTCCGGTCTTTGCGATGACGGGAAGCGACAGCGCGGTCCTGATTGTGGGATACGATGCGAACAATATTACTGTTTTTGATCCGCAGACGGGGATGACGAGCAAAGTCGGCCTAGGGGATGCCGACACAATGTTTGCAAATACGGGAAATGTTTTCTTTGCATATTTGTCGAAATAGATAAAATCTGTGAAAAAAAGGTAGAAATAGACAGTTGACATAAAAGCAACTTATGATACAATTAGACATGTGAGTAGAAAAAATGCATAAATTTTCATAATCAAAATTTTATCCTTCGTGAGAATTTACAGTTTTTTCACAAAGTTATTGCAAAATCTTTTTAGATGGTTTATATTTTGTGATGTACTTTAAGAGGAGGAAGTGGAGAAATATGAGTAGAAAAGAAGTTATAGTCTCAAATGTTTCCGAACAACATAGCAATCCAATCGCAGAGTTGGTACAGGTTGCCTGCCGCTTTGACAGTGACATCACCTTAGAAAGTAATAACCGTAAGATTAATGCAAAGAGTATTATGGGAATTATGGCATTCAATCCATCCAAAGGCATGAAAGTAGATATTGTTGCAGAGGGATGCGATGAAGAAGAAGCATTAGTAGCAATGGAGAAGTTTTTGGCATGTGAGTAATTTTGACGATTCAGGGAGGGAAAACAAATGCAGAATGAGACATCTAGCAAACTTGGAGAAACAAAGAATGTGGCAGCGGAGAAAACAACAGGGGTAAAGGTTGAAGTTACAAAGCCTGCGGCAGAAAAGAGTGGGAAGACCAAGGCAAAAGGTGCAGCCAAGAAGGCGGCAAAGAACGCAGTCAAAGAGCCGATGAGACCGGAAATATTCGTACAGTTCCAGGGTCAGGAAGCGGTTGTGGAAGAAGTGGTCAAGAAAGCGACAGAGGAGTACGTTGCTTCCGGTCACAGAGCAGCATCCATCAAGTCTTTGCAGATTTATTTAAAACCGGAAGAACATGCAGCATATTATGTGATTAATCAGAAAGCTGCTGGAAAAGTAGAGTTGTTTTAATGTTTAAACGTAAAAAAAGAGCGCGCAGGCGCTCTTTTTTTGTGGTATTTATCAGTGCTCTTCCTGATATTTTGATACGAGGCGCTTGATTCTCTCATATGGATCTAACAGATCGCTGATGGAGGTATCATGGTTGAGCGTATCGATAATGTAGGCGATGTATTTGCTCATGTCGCAGCTCACATAGTATTCTCTGGAGAGAAGTTCCGGTGTCTGGTAGGTGAGGTTGGTAGTCAGAACCTTAAAGATGGTTCCGTCAGCGACAGCCTTGTCGAACTTCTCAAGTCCGTTTGTAAACAGACCGAAGGTGGCAACGACAAAGATACGGTTTGCTTTTCTCTTTTTCAGCTCAGTGGCAACGTCAATCATACTTTCACCGGAGGAAATCATATCGTCGATAATGATGACATCCTTTCCTTCTACGGAACTTCCTAAGAACTCGTGTGCCACAATCGGGTTGCGTCCGTCTACAATCTTGCTGTAATCACGGCGCTTGTAGAACATACCCATATCGACACCGAGGACGTTCGCTAAGTAGACAGCACGATTGGTGCCGCCCTCATCCGGGCTGATGATCATCAGGTGGTCGTTGTCAAATTTGATATCGTCTGAGCTGCGGCAGATTCCTTTGATGAACTGGTAAGCAGGCTGTACGGTTTCGAATCCTTTGAGAGGGATGGAATTCTGTACACGAGGGTCATGTGCGTCGAAGGTGATGATATTGTCAACACCCATAGCGACTAATTCCTGAAGTGCGAGGGCACAGTCTAAGGATTCTCTGGATGTGCGCTTGTGCTGACGGCTCTCATAAAGGAAAGGAATGATGACCGTGATTCTTCTGGCTTTACCGCCGACAGCGGCGATGATTCTCTTCAAGTCCTGATAGTGGTCGTCTGGGGACATTCTGTTTGTGTGACCACACAGGGAGTAGGTGATGCTGTAGTTGGTGACATCGACCATGATATATAAATCATGACCGCGCACGGAAGCCTTGATAGAGCCCTTGGCCTCACCGGAACCGAAGCGCGGAACAGCGGTAGGGATAATGTAGCTGTCACGGCGATAACCTTTGAAGGCAAGGTCGTTCTGGTGTTGGTTCTGTCTCTTTTCTCTCCATCCTACAAGATACTTGTCGACTTTGTTACCAAGTTCTTTGCAGCTCTCTAATGGAATCAGTCCGAGGGTACCGTCCGGCAGGGAGTCTAAGTTTCTTTCATCGTTTGGCATGAGTGATTTCCTCCATAAAATTTACATTTACTTTTTATATTCAATAGATGGGATATCTAGTGAAGTCTCTTTTTCATTCGGATATCGTCTCCGAAGAGTTTGAAAATCGTATAGCTGCTCATAATTCTCGAGAGAACGCGCTCTGAATAGATATCAGCAATCTGGTTCATGTTCAGGTTCGTGGAAATCAGGGTCGACTTCCTGCGCAGGATTCTCTCGTTCAGACACAGAAAGAGCTGGGATGTCGTAAAGGAGTTGGCGAGTTCTGTGCCGAGGTCATCTATAATCAATAAGTCACAGTCAAAAATATTCTGGTTTGCAACAATAGCATCTGCATCCTTCTCGAAGACATTCTTACTTAGAATATCAAAAAGTTGGAATGCTGTAAAGTAGATAACGGAATGTCCGCTGTCTAACAATTCTTTTGCGACACAGTTGGAAAGAAATGTTTTTCCGATTCCGGTGTCGCCGTAAAACAGTAAGTTGGAAAATTCCCGATCAAAAGCGTCGATGAAATGTCTACAGGTGGTGACCGCCTGTCTGGCTGTCTCGAGTGAAGTGAGCCCTGTTGCCGGATTCACATCTTTGTCAGAATAATAATCGAAGGAGAACGTGGAAAAGTTCTCTTTCGCAAGAATCTTTTTTAAGTTGGACTGTGTATAGACGAGGTCGATGGCGGCCTGTGTGAAACAGTGGCAGCGCTTTCCATCGATAAAACCGGTGTCCTTACAGTCCGGACAGGTATAGATTGGATTGAAATAATCTGACGGAAGTCCGGCGGAGCAAAGCAATGCCTCCTTCCGGCGGCGGAGGGAGGAGAGCTGTTCCTTCAGTTCCGTTAAGGCATTCTGATCCCCGTCTAAGAGCTTTTTTGCCTGTGCGACAGAGGATTCTGCAATGGCGTCGTCGAGTTCCTTGAGTTCCGGATATTTCAGGTAAGCGCTTCTTGTGCGCTCCTCCTGAAGGCGGCGGTTCTTTAATTGGGTTGCCTGATACTGCCGGAGCAGTTCGTCGTACTGGGAATTGTTCAATGCCATTCGAATGGTCCTCCGTTAATCAATGAACGTTTGTAGTTAGCAACATTTTCTCCAGCTCATCGTAGTCATAGGAGCGCTGTGAGAAATTGTTGAATTTGTTTTTCGGGGAGGCGGCTGCCTTTTCGGAAGCATTGGAAGTCTTCTTCTTCTGAAATGCTTCATCGTATTTGGCGATATCCTCTAAAGTATTGATATTGGCGTTCTTCCAATTGGAGAGAATGCGGTCGGTATATTCAAAGCTTGGCTGGTGGATGGCCTGCATCGTCCTCCTACAGCCCTCTAAGATAATCTCGGAGGGGAAGCCATAGGTATTGACCCACTTGTCAATCAGCCCGGTCTCGGTTGCCACAAGGCTTCTCCCGTTGATGCCGAATGCCTTCATCACGGAAAAATAGAGCTGACTATGTAAATTTGAAATCTGTTTTGCCTGTTCAACTGTCGTGACATTTTCTTCCGCCCACGCCAGAGCGACTTTCTCGATGTAACGGATGCTGGTGTGCCCCTTGCTCACACAGTACTCAATCAGATATTCAATCAAATCCAGACTGAAACCTAAGGCGTCGTTCCAGTAGAGGATTGCGTTGATGTCTGTCGGGGTCAGCGGGCGCCCAAGATAGCGCTCCGTGATAAACAAAAGCTCGGCAACGTCCTCGTTCTTCTGGAAGACGCCAAGATCGTCGGCTGTGTACTGTCTGGCGGCAGGTGCCTTTTTGGCGGAAGGCTTCGATACCTTAGCCTGTCCCACCGCACCGGAGGCATCCGCGGCTGCGGTATCCCCCGCAGAGGATGATGCCGCTTTTTCGACAGGGATGTCCTGCTTCGGAGCAGGCGGCTGTTCTGCTGCGGACAGGGATTTCTCGGAGTCCACAAAACATACGCCGGTCAGATTTTTCTCTGTGTCATATTCAAGGCGGAGCAGATGCATACGCTCCCAGTAATTTAAGGCGCGCTTGATATCTTTTTCCGTATGTTCAAACTTATCCGCCATCGCGGAGATGGAAATCGCCGGGTCCGGCGAATTCATACAGCGAAGCAGATAAAGATAAATCTTTACAAATTCTCCATTGGCACCGGACATGTATTCGTCTATAAAAACATTTGAAACACTTGTGGCAGTATTGCGGCTGTCACTGTGCAATGAAATCTTTGCCATGTACTTCATCATTTCCTTTCAAAACTGCGCCGTTTCCATTTGGAAAAAAGCGCCGTCGACTATTTTAACACGTAATATCAAAAAACTCAATTGCTAAATTTAGTTTCCCGGAAAAAAGGAGTTCCCATCTCGGGTTCGTATGGATTATAGCATAAGAAAGAAAAAAAGAGAAGCACTATTTTTTAGGAAAAATGCAGTAAAATCAAGGGTTTTCGGGCGAAATGAAAATGTGGATAATGTGGAAAAGAAGACGGAAAAAATCTTATGGTAACCACTCAAAAATGATAGAATCCAAAGAAACAGGGATTTTTTTGCGGAAGGGGTTTCTATGTTATGTAAATTAAAAAATCCACATTTCATCGGGGAAAGTTTTCCCCAAAAAAATGTGGATAATGTGGATAACTATTCACCGAGGAGATGTTCACCTATATTTACGACATCTCCGGCGCCCATAGTTATCAACAGGTCACCGTTTACACAATTTTTTAACAAAAAGTTTTCGATTTCCGTAAAAGATGGAAAATAGTGACATTCCGTACCGCGTTCTCGCAGCTTTGCAAGAATATCCCTCGAGCTGATTCCGAACGTATTCTTCTCCCGTGCAGCGTAGATGTCAGCTAAAACGACAACGTCGGCTAACGACAGGACATCGGCAAAATCCTCCAGGAACGCTTTTGTTCTTGAGTAGGTATGCGGCTGAAAGACCAATACCAGACGATCGTGCGGATAATTTTGGGCGGCCGTTAAAGTCGCGCGAATCTCGGTCGGATGGTGGGCGTAATCATCGATGATGGTGACGCCGTCCACTTTGCCTTTGTACTGGAAGCGCCGGTCAGCCCCGCCGAAAGAAAGGAGACCTGCCAGGATGTCTTCGTCCGAAAGACGCATCTCCTTTGCGAGCGCAATGACCGCCAGAGAATTTGTGACATTGTGCATTCCCGGAACATTTAAAGAAACAGTCATAAGTTTGGAACCTCTGTGCATAACATCAAAGGTGGCACATGCTTTTTCATTGAAGGTGATGTTCTCCGGATAGTAATCGCTTGAAGTGCTGCTTCCGAAGGTGACGACAGCGGTGGAAAGGCCGGCTGTAATCTCCTTGTAATTCTCAATATCCCCGTTGATAAAAATAGTTCCGCCCGCTCTGGTGTTGGAAGCAAATTGATGGAACGAACGGCGGATATCATCGAGGTCTTTGAAAAAATCGAGATGCTCCGCTTCTATATTCAAAATGATGTTGTACTTCGGACGGAAGTTTAAAAAACTGTTGGTGTATTCGCAGGCCTCCGAGACAAAGACTTCGGAATCGCCCACGCGCAGATTTCCGTCGATTGCCTTCAAAATTCCACCTACAGTGATAGTAGGGTCACAGTCCGCCTGGAGAAGAACCTGACTTATCATGGAAGTTGTAGTCGTCTTTCCGTGTGTGCCGGAGACGGCGATGGATTCGGCGTAGTTATCCATAATCTGTCCGAGCAGTTCGGCGCGGCTGAGCATCGGGAGCCCCATTTCCTTTGCGGCGCAGTACTCAGGGTTGTCTTCGCGGATGGCTGCGGTGTAGACGACGAGGTCTATCGCGTCGGAGAGATTGGAGGCCTTCTGCCCGTAGAAGACTTTGATGCCCATGTCTTCTAAGTGTCTTGTGAGCTCGGATTCCTTCGCGTCGGAGCCCGTAATGGTAAAATGTTCCTCTGACAGTATCTCGGCGAGTCCGCTCATGCTGATGCCGCCGATGCCCATGAAATGAACATGAATAGGTTTCTTAAAATCAATTTTATACATAATATTTACCTGCCTGTTTATAAACTGTTTTTTTAGATTTTTTAGGTCTAACAACATTATAAACATATATATAAATTTTGCAAATTTTTTTCTGTGTCAAAATATTCGCCGGAAAAAGAGTGAAATTTCAGGAAAATTATGCAAGTTGACAAAAATAAGGAAGAAATGGGTCGAAATTTGTGAAAATTAATGTGCATTCGTTCACAGATATGTTATAATTTTAATGCCGAAAGACTAGAAATTGACGAGAGGTGAGAGACATGATACGAAAAGAAATGATAGCAATGCTATTAGCCGGCGGACAGGGGAGCCGCCTCGGAGTATTGACAGCGGGTGTCGCAAAGCCGGCTGTCGCATTTGGGGGGAAATATCGAATTATCGATTTCCCGTTGAGCAACTGTATCAATTCTGGTATTGATACGGTGGGAGTACTAACACAATATCAGCCGCTGAGACTCAATACGCACATTGGAATTGGTATTCCGTGGGACCTGGATCGAAATAACGGTGGAGTGACTGTCCTGCCGCCTTATGAGAGAAGCGACAGCAGCGAATGGTATACCGGTACCGCCAATGCAATTTACCAGAACATGAACTATATGGAACAGTATAATCCGGAGTATGTGTTGATCCTGTCAGGAGATCATATTTACAAGATGGATTATGAGGTAATGCTTGATTTCCATAAGGAGAACAATGCGGATGTGACAATCGCGACGATGCCTGTTCCGATGGAGGAGGCGAGCCGTTTTGGTATTGTCATCGCAGATGAGAACAAGAAGATACAGGAGTTCGAGGAGAAGCCGGCTCAGCCGCGAAGCAATCTCGCCTCCATGGGTATCTACATTTTCAGCTGGAAAGTTTTAAAAGAAGCGCTGGTGGCATTGAAGGACCAGGAGGGATGCGATTTTGGCAAGCACATCATTCCGTACTGCCATGAGCGGAGCAAGCGTCTTTTCGCCTATGAGTACAACGGTTATTGGAAGGACGTAGGAACGTTGGGTTCCTATTGGGAAGCCAACATGGAATTGATTGATTTGATTCCGGAATTCAACCTTTACGAAGAGTATTGGAAGATTTATACAAGTAGCGATATTATTGAGCCACAGTATCTTTCGGCAAACGCAGTCGTGGAGAAGAGTATCATTGGAGAAGGAACTGAGATCTACGGCGAAGTACATAGTTCTGTTATCGGAGCCGGTGTTACGATTGGAGAAGGAAGTGTCATCAGGGATTCCATTATCATGAAGGGGACGACAATCGGCAAGAATGTAATCATCAACAAATCGATTATTGCCGAGGATTGTACAATCGGTGATAATGTTGAATTCGGAATCGGGGAGGAAACACCGAACAAGCTGAATGCCAGCATCTACTCTTTTGGCCTTGCGACCATTGGAGAGCGTTCTGTCATCCCTGCAAATGTAAAAATAGGTAAGAATACCGCTATCTCCGGAACGACGGAGAAGAAAGATTATCCGGATGGAGTTCTCGCGAGCGGCGAAGTAATTATTAAGGCAGGTGACAGAGTATGAAGGCAGTAGGAATCATTTTGGCAGGTGGAAACAACACCCGGATGCAGGAACTATCAAACAAAAGAGCAATTGCAGCGATGCCGATCGGCGGAAGCTTCCGCAGCATCGATTTTGCATTGAGCAATATGAGCAACTCCCATATTCAGACGGTTGCGGTGCTGACACAGTACAGCGCGAGATCGTTGAACGAACACTTGAGTTCTTCGAAATGGTGGGATTTTGGACGTAAACAGGGCGGATTGTATGTGTTCAATCCGACTGTCACAGTGGATAACAGCTGGTGGTACCGCGGCACGGCGGATGCGATGTATCAGAACATCAGCTTCTTAAAGAAGTGCCATGAGCCGTATGTCATCATCACAAGCGGTGACTGTGTCTACAAGTTAGATTACAACAAAGTGTTAGATTACCATATCGAGAAAAAGGCAGATATCACCATCGTCTGCAAAGATATCGCTGCGGGCGAGGACGTCAGCCGCTTCGGTGTCGTAAAGATGAACGAGGATGCCAGAATTACAGAGTTTGAGGAGAAACCGATGGTCTCTCATTCAAATACGATTTCTACCGGTATCTACGTCATCCGCAGAAGACAGTTGATCGAGATGCTCGAGCGAAGCGCCGATGAGGGAAGATGGGATTTTGTGACGGATATTTTAATCCGTTATAAGAATATGAAGCGAATCTATGGCTATAAGATGAAAGATTACTGGAACAACATCGCAACAGTGGAGTCCTATTATCAGACGAATATGGATTTCTTAAAGCCGGATGTCAGACAGCACTTCTTCAAGGACGAGCCAAAGATTTGTTCTAAGGTAGATGATTTGCCGCCTGCAAAATATAACGTTGGTTCGGATGTCAGAAACAGTTTGATTGCCAGCGGATGTATCATCAACAGTAAGGTGGAGAACTCAGTTCTTTTCAAGAAAGTCTTTGTTGGAAAAAATTGTGTGATTAAGAACTCCATCATTTTAAACGATGTCTATATTGGAGATAACACTCATATAGAGAACTGTATCGTGGAGAGCCGCGATACGTTGAAAGCCAATACTTACTACTGCGGAGACAATGGTGTCAAGATTGTCTGCGAAAACAACGAACGATACGTTTTATAAAGAGCCAAAGGGGGACATAATGTTATGCAGATTACAGACGTTAGAATCAGAAAAGTAGAAAAAGAAGGAAAGATGAAAGCGGTTGTATCAATTACAATCGATGAAGAGTTTGTAGTACATGATATTAAGATTATTGAGGGAGAGAAGGGGCTTTTTATCGCAATGCCAAGCCGCAAAGCTGCGGATGGGGAGTACAGAGATATTGCACATCCAATCAACTCAGATACAAGAGAGAGAATTCAGACATTGATTCTGAATAAGTATCAGGAGACGCTGGCAGCAGAAGAATAAGTAAAGTGCATCAAAGTGGTACGGAGTTTCCCGTACCACTTTTTTCAAAAATGGAGAGCGAAGCTGCACCGAGGAGAAGGAGGAAATAACAGTGAGATTAGTGACACGTTCAGATTTTGATGGACTTGCCTGCGGGGCATTACTTTTGGAAGCGGGAATTATTGATTGTTGGAAATTTGCACATCCGAAGGATTTGCAGGATGGATTGATAGAAGTGAATGAGAATGACTGTCTCGCAAACGTGCCATTTGTGGAGGGCTGCGGGCTCTGGTTCGATCATCATTCCAGCGAACATGAGAGATTGGAACTGCAGGGAAAATACAAAGGGGAGAGCAGGATGACACCGTCCTGCGCCAGAATCATCTATGAATACTATGGCGGAAAAGAGCGCTTTCCACAGTTTGACGAGCTGATGGAGGCTGTGGACAAGGTGGATTCCGGAAATCTTACCATCGACGAGGTCATGAATCCGAAGGGATGGATTCTGATTGGTTTTCTGATGGACCCAAGAACCGGCCTCGGCCGGTGGAGACAGTTTACCATCTCCAATTACCAGCTGATGGAAAAACTGATGGACGCCTGCCGGACAATGTCGACGGAGGAGATTTTAGAGCTGCCGGATGTGCGGGAGCGCATCGAAGTCTACAACGAACAGACGGAGAACTTTAAGGAGATGGTATCAAATTACACCAGGGTCGAGGGAAATGTCATCATTTCGGATCTGCGCGGGGTTGATCCCATCTACACCGGCAACCGTTTTATGATTTACAGCATGTATCCGGAGCAGAATATCTCGGCGTGGATTGTCAGCGGCAGGGGAGGACTCGGCTGTTCTGCGGCGGTAGGTTACAGTATTTTAAACAAAACCGCCACATTAGATGTGGGAAGCCTGATGTTAAAATATAACGGAGGCGGACATAAGAAAGTCGGCACCTGTCAGTTCAAGGATGAGGACATGGTGACGGAACTGCCAAAGATGTTAAAAGAGCTTTGCGAGCTGGCAAATCAGTAAAAAGTGAGTCATTATATGCGATAGAGCAGGAGGCGCCGGAAAAAAGGTCAGAGAAAAGTCTCTTCCGAGGGAAGTGAACATCGCAGTATAGAGTATGTACGGGGGGATGAAAATGAGATATGTTTCTTTGGGGGAAGCCGTTCCGGGAATGGTGTTGGGGCAGGATTTGTTCGATTCTTTTGGCAGAGTCCTGATTGGAAAACATAATCTCTTATCGCAGGAATATATCGAGAAGCTGGAGGAATACGGTTTTTATGGTGTATACATCACGGATGAACTTTCACAGGACATCGAAATCGAGCCGCTTATTTCTCCGAAACTTCGAGCCGAGGGGCAGGAGTGTATCCGTACCAGTGATATCGACAGCTGTATGAGCATTGCGAAAGATATCGTAAAAGAGATTCTCGAACATGGGAAACTGTCGCTGGATATGACAGATTTGCGTTCCTATGACGACTATACCTATGCCCATTCGGTGAATGTAGCTGTCATCAGCAGCGTTATCGGACTGGGGATGAAGATGGGAGAGGAAGATTTAGAATTATTGGTGACGGCGGCGCTGCTGCACGATCTTGGCAAACTCTCCATTCCATCGGAAATATTGAATAAGCCGGGCAGGCTGACGCCAAAAGAATATGAGATTATGAAATCCCACTCCACGAAGTCCTACGAGTTGATTAGCGAGAGATGGGATATTTCTTCCCTGGTAAAATCAGCAGTGCTCCTCCATCATGAGAACGTGGATGGGACCGGCTATCCGCAGGGGATTGATGGGGAAAACCAGACCATTTTTATCAAAGTCCTGCATGTGGCAGATGTCTACGATGCGCTTGTCTCTAAGAGACCTTACAAGAATCCGTATTCCCCTTTTGAGGCCAGCGAGTATCTGATGGGAGGTTGTGATATTCTGTTTGACCGGGAGGTAGTAGAAACGCTGCTGAAATATGTTCCGCTCTACCCGAAGGGAACGGAGGTTCTTCTGTCGGACGGCAATCGGGCAATCATTGTCGACAACAGTGGAATTCACAATCTGCGCCCGGTTGTGCGCACGTTCAGTGGTCAGTTGATGGATCTGACATCTCCGCAGTACTTAAGTGTTACCCTCAACCCGGTCGAGGTGGAGTATGAACACTTTACGGAGGAATCAGAACTCAGGCGCAAAGAGATGATGCGCCCGGTTATACGTCCGAAAGTTGTAGTTGTAGATGACATGGTGACCAATCTGCAGATGCTGCGTACGATTTTGGAGGAGGATTACGACCTGACACTGTTAAAATCCGGATATCAACTCATGTCATACCTTAAGACGCATGAGGCACCGGCTCTCATTCTGATGGATATCGATATGCCGGGCATGACAGGGATTGAGGCGGCAAAGCAGGTTCCGGAGGTTGCGAAAAAGAAAATTCCAATCCTATTCGTGTCCGCTTTGTGTGATAAGGAGACGGTTATGGCGTGCAGGGCATTGGACGCGGCAGGCTATATCGTGCGCCCTTACAAACCGGTCTACATTAAGGCGGAGATGAAACGGATATTAAATAGACGGAGTGTGTATGAATGATGTTGATAATCTATATGTTCTGTTTGTTTTTTACCGCTTTTGTGCTGCAGCAGTATGTGGTGCGGGAATTGCACCCGTACGACCGCAGACTGTTGCAGCTGATTGTCGGTCTTACCAGTGTTTATCCACTCTGTGAGATTGTGGTGTGTCTCGAGGGGGAGAGTGCGGCCATAAGGGGAATCGAGGCTCTGCTTTTCATGCAGATTCTGTATCTTTTGATTTTCTATCTGATAGATTTTAATCATATCAAAGCGCCCGGACGGTTTTTCGCTGCTTTGTTTCTGCTGTTTGTCTTTTTTAATATTCTGATTATTTTCCAACTTAAGAATCCAAGGTTATGTCGAAATATAGGGACGATATGGGGATGCGGTTGTGTGGTCGTTCTTTTTGGGATTGTGACATACGTTTATTGGAAGAATTATGCTGCGAAGAGAGAAAAATGGGTGGTGAGCGAGGCGGGAAAAGGTACTATGTTTGCAGTTTCACTGCCGCAGCAGGTGGAGCCGATGTTTTGGTATCAGAAGGCGGAAGTGCTGCTGGCGGACGATATGGAGATCAACCGGGAGATTTTTGCAGAACTTGCAAGACCGTGGGGATTTCACATTGATTATGCCAGGAATGGTGAGGAGGCGGTCGAGGCTGCCAAAAGAAAGAAGTATGATCTGATTTTCTTAGACCTCTGGATGCCGGTTATGGACGGAGTGGAAGCAGCAGGGAAAATCAGGGAATTTTCCGATGTGCCATTGGTTGCACTCACGGCGGATATCACGGAGAAGACGGCGGAGATTTGCCGGAGAAACGGGATGACAGACTACTTAAACAAACCAATCCAGATGATTAAATTGAAAAATATCATTGAAAAATATTTGCCGGAATACCTGCGCCAGCAGATTCCTCTTAGCAGGAGGGAAGATCTGAGTTCGAGTGCGGAACAGGAGAAATGCAGTGTCCGTACACTGCGCACTTTTCTGCGGGAACTCTCCCGGCTGCGGGAGCAGATGAAGGAGGATGCGGACCGGGATCTTGACTTGTTCCGCATCAGGGTACATGGGATAAAGGGGGCCGGCAGACAGTTTGAGAAAGCGGAGCTTGCGGAATTTGCTGAAATTATGGAGATGGCGGCTGCAAGCAATCACCGGAATTTTTTGGAAGAGCATTTAGAACAGTTCCGGGCACTTCTCATGGAGACGGAGAAGGAGGTCAGAGCGGAACTGCAGATGTATGAAGATTGCGCAAGAGAACTCAGTTCCCTAAAAAAAGAGGGAGCGGCGGAGCTGCCTGCGGAGGAGACGAGGGAAGACTGCGAATTGTGCTGGAAAAAACTGCGGGAAGGATTTGCGGATTATGAAATCAAAGTAATAGAAGAACAGCTAGAGATACTCGGCCGGCAGGAGCTGCCGGAGGAGAAGCGGGAACTCCTCGCAAGGCTGCAGGAATGCTGCGAGGAATTTGAATATGAGAAGGGTGCCGAACTGCTCAGGGAGAGAATCCAATTCTTGTGAACCCACATAGAATATGATACAATGAGCAGTGCCAGATAGTAAGCTGACAAAATGACTGCTTGCGGTCAATTGTGTCAGCTTGCTGTCTGATAGGGCGAAGCCCGCGAGTTCGGGAAATCAAAGGAATGTTGAATATTGATAGAGGAGAGATAGAATGAGCGAATTAAAAGCAGTGATTCTCGCAGCGGGGAAGGGCACCAGAATGAAGTCAGACCTTCCGAAGGTTGTGCACACCATCGAGGGAAAATGTCTCGTGGATTATGTGATTGAGGCGGCGAGAGGAGCAGGTGCAGATGATATCTGCCTTGTAGTTGGATATAAAAATGAGGTTGTGCGGGAGAAGATTCTCCACAAGGACGTTTCCTTTGTGCTGCAGGAGGAGCAGCTGGGAACCGGCCACGCTGTAAAATGTGCGAAAGATTTTTTGGGAACCGGGGGACAGACGATGATTCTCTTCGGAGATACGCCGCTGATTACCGCGGAGACCTTAAAGCGCTTAACGGACTATCACAGGGAAAGGGGGAACGCCGTCACGGTTTTGTCTGCGATGCTTGACGACCCGTCCGGATACGGAAGAATTATCCGCGACGCGGAGGGGAATTTTGTAAAGAGTGTCGAGCACAAGGATGCGAGCGCGGAAGAACTGAAGGTGAGAGAAGTGAACTCCGGCATGTACATCTTCGAGACGAAGGAGTTGAATGAGGCGCTGGAAAAAATCCAGCCGAACAACGCGCAGGGAGAATATTATCTGCCGGATACGCTCATGATTATCAGGGAGAAAGGGCTTCGCGTGGATGCATTTGCACTTGAGGATGCGGAGGATATCACAGGGGTCAATGACCAGGAGCAGCTTCGGTGTGCGGCGGACATTATATGCAAGAGAAATCAGCTCAGATAAGGAGCATCGTACGGAGGAAACAAATGTATTTAGTAGTTGGATTGGGAAATCCGGGAAAACAGTATGAAAACACGCGCCACAACGTCGGATTTGATGTCATTGATGCGCTTGCAGAAAAATATAATATCAGTGTGGAGGAGAAAAAGCACAAGGCACTTCTTGGAAAGGGCGTCATCGAAGGAACGAAGGTCGTGCTCGCAAAACCGCAGACGTTTATGAACTTAAGCGGTGAGAGTGTCGCAGAGCTTTTGCATTATTACAAATTAGACCCGGAGGAGGAGATGATTGTGATTTTCGACGACATCAGCCTTGCGCCGGGCAACATCCGCATCCGCAAAAAGGGAAGTGCGGGAGGACACAACGGAATCAAAAATATTATCGCCATGACGGGCACACAGAACTTCATGCGCATCAAGGTCGGCGTCGGAGAGAAACCGAAGGGCTGGGATCTCGCAGACCATGTCTTAGGGCATTTTGACAGGGAGGAGCGCTGTAAGGTGGAGGATGCCATCGTGGATGCGATGGGGGCTGCAAAGCTGATGCTTGCGGACGAGGCCGACCGGGCGATGAATGAGTATAACAGTAAAAAGCAGGAGGCATAAGTGAGAGCGTTTACAGGACCCTTAAAAGGGTTGCGGGAATATGAAGAGATAGAGGAGAAACTGCCAAAGTTAAAGGGGGTCATCCAGGTGTCCGGCTGTATGGACGCACAGAAGGCACACTTTATCAGCAGTATCCGCGAGGGGAGGGGAAGCAGGATTATCGTCACGTTTTCGGAGCAGCGCGCGCGGGAACTCTGCGGGGAATACCGCTTTTTTGACGGGAGAACCGCTTATTATCCGGCGAAGGATATCCTCTTTTATCAGTCGGATATCCGTGGAAATCTCCTTACGGCAGAGCGGATTAACGCGTTGAAACTGATGACGGAGGAGGAGGACTGCACCATTATAACGACGTTTGACGGACTGATGAATCCGATGCCGGAGCCGAAGCGTTTTAAAAGGGCGGTCATCTCCGTGGCGGTCGGGGACACGGTGGAACTCGAACCGTTGACGAGACGTCTCGTCGAGCTTGGCTATGAGAAAAATTATCAGGCGGAGACGATGGGACAGTTTTCCGTGCGTGGTGGAATCATCGATATTTTTCCACTGACGGAGGACAATCCATACCGGATTGAACTCTGGGGGGACGAGGTGGATTCCATCCGCTCCTTCGATGCGGAGAGCCAGCGCTCCATCGAGAATCTCGACGCGGTAAAAATTTATCCCGCCTGCGAGCTGGTTCTCAGCGAAGCCGAGAGGCAAAAGGGAATCGAAGCGATTAAAAAAGAGGCGGAGAAGATCTCGGAGCAGTTCCGTCGGGAGATGAAAACAGAAGAAGGGCACCATGTCCGCCAGTTGGCGGAGCAGGTTGCAGAAGAAGTGGGAGAATTGGGCATCGTGGCTGGAATCGATGCGTATCTCTCTTATTTTTGTGGAGAGAGGGTTTCTCTTCTCGACTATTTTGAAAATGAGGACACCCTGATTTTTCTCGATGAGACAAACCGTACTATCGAGCGCGGCACGGCGACGGAGACGGAGTTTTCCGAGAGCATGAAGCAGCGATTAGAGAAGGGGTATCTGCTGCCGGGACAGATGAGGGAGCTGCTGTCCTGCGGGGAAGTCATCGGGAAGATTGTAAACCGCAAGTGCATTGCGCTCGCGACACTCGACGTGAAGTCGAACCATATTGAAATTAAAGAGCATCTGAATATCCAGACGAGGACGGTCAATCCGTACAACAACAGTTTTGAGCTGCTTGTGAAGGACTTAGGCCGCTACAAGAAGAACGGTTATCGGGTCATTCTGCTGTCGGGGTCGCGCACGAGGGCAAAGCGTCTCGCGGAGGATCTGATGAATGAGAAGCTGAACGCTTTTTACTCGGAGGATTTTGAGCATGAGGTCAAGCCGGGCGAGATTATGGTGGGCTGCGGCAAATGGAAAAAGGGATATGAGTACCCACTTATTAAATTTGTAGTTATATCTGAGAGTGATATCTTCGGTGGGGAAAAGAAGAAGAAAAAACATCGCAAAGCGTATGAGGGGGAGCGCATCGCGAGTTTTACGGACTTAAGTGTGGGCGATTATGTCGTGCATGAGAACCACGGGCTCGGCGTCTACCGCGGAATTGAGAAAATCGAGGTCGATAAAACGGTCAAGGACTATATCAAGATTGAATATGCCGGCGGAGGAAACCTCTATGTCTTAGCGACGCAGTTAGAACTTCTGCAAAAATATGCCGGGGCGGACGCGAGAAAGCCAAAACTCAACAAGCTTGGCAGCCAGGACTGGAACAGGACGAAGACGAAGGTGCGCGGGGCGGTCAAAGAGATTGCAAAAGACCTTGTCAGTCTCTATGCGGCGCGCCAGCAGACGGAAGGGTTTGTCTACAGCCCCGATACTGTCTGGCAGAGTGAATTTGAGGAGATGTTTCCGTTTGAGGAGACCGAGGACCAGGAGATGGCGATTGCGGACACGAAGCGCGACATGGAGAGCTCGAAAGTTATGGACCGTCTTATCTGCGGCGACGTGGGCTATGGCAAGACGGAGATTGCCATCCGCGCCGCCTTCAAAGCGGTGCAGGACGGCAAACAGGTGGTGTACCTGTGCCCGACGACCATATTGGCACAGCAGCATTACAGCACATTTGTGCAGCGCATGAAGGATTTTCCGGTGCACATTGACCTGCTCTGCCGCTTCCGCACGCCGGGAGAGCAGAAGAAGACACTCGAGGGGTTGAAGAAGGGACAGGTCGATATCTTAATCGGCACCCACCGCGCTCTCTCGAAGGACGTTGTCTTCAAGGATTTAGGGCTTTTAATTGTCGATGAAGAGCAGCGGTTCGGGGTTGCGCACAAAGAAAAAATCAAGAAGTTAAAGACAAATATCGACGTGCTGACACTGACGGCGACGCCGATTCCGAGAACACTTCACATGAGCCTTATCGGGATTCGCGACATGAGCGTCCTCGAGGAGCCTCCGATGGACCGCATTCCAATTCAGACCTATGTCATGGAGTACAACGAGGAGTTAGTCCGCGAGGCAATTTCACGCGAGATGGCGCGGGGCGGACAGACCTACTATGTCTTTAACCGTGTCCGGGAGATTGAGGACGTGGCGCACAGGCTCGCAGAGCTTGTGCCGGAGGCTTCCGTGGCATTCGCGCACGGGCAGATGAAAGAGCACGAGCTGGAAAAGATTATGTATCAGTTCATCAACGGCGAGATTGATGTTTTGGTATCAACTACAATTATAGAGACGGGGCTTGACATTTCCAATGTCAACACGATGATTATTCAGGATGCCGACAACTTAGGACTTTCCCAGCTCTATCAGCTCAGAGGGCGCGTCGGCAGGAGCAACCGCACCTCCTACGCCTTTTTGATGTACAAGCGGGACAAAATGTTAAAGGAGATTGCGGAGAAGCGTCTCGCCGCAATCAAAGAATACACGGAGCTCGGAAGCGGGTTTAAGATTGCGATGCGCGACTTAGAGATCCGCGGCGCCGGAAATCTGCTCGGCGTCGAGCAGCACGGTCACATGGAGGCGGTGGGATACGACCTCTACTGCAAGATGTTAAACGAAGCCGTCAAGGAGGCAAAGGGACTTCCGGTCGAGGAGAGCTTTGACACTACGATCGATATCGATATCGATGCCTACATTCCGATGGGCTACATTCCGAACGAGTTCCAGAAGCTCGATGCCTACAAGAGGATTGCGGACATCGAGAGCGGGGAGGAGGCGGACGAGATGTTAGAGGAACTCATCGACCGCTTTGGTGACCCGCCAAAATCGGTGGAGAACCTGCTCTTTATCGCAAAGGTAAAATCTTTAGCGCACGCCTGTTATTTTACGGAGGTATCCCAGAAGGCGGATGTCATCCGGTTCTCGCTCTATGAGAAGGCAAAGATTGATCCGGCGAAAATACCGGAGTTTGTGGCAATGTTCGACAATCGTATGAAATTTACCGCAGACAAGAGCGCTCCGTTTTTTTCCTATTCCCTGAAGCGAAATTCCCGTGAGAGGAGGCCGGATGTCCCGGCGATTGTGGAGGATGTCCTGAAGAAAGCGGCGATTCTAGTCCTGTAACAGTTCAGCCCGCGCCATTCGCAAAGCCGCACCTGCGGTGCTTTCCCGCTGCTTCGCAGCTAACTTTGCTCATAATCTGGCGCTCCGCTCATAGCCTCATTCCGTGTGTTC
>CAZBUW010000042.1:0-25446 GCA_964495195.1 uncultured Roseburia sp. | reverse complement strand
CAGTTCCCTGAAATGGCTTTGGAATATCGTTGTACTCAATCTTCTCGCGAAGACCTGCCATAATGACAATCGCAATCAAAAATCCGACCGCCGTCGCAAAACCGTTGATGACACTCTCTAAAATGTTGTACTCTTTGGTGACGTTTGTGAGTGCGACACCGAGTACGGCACAGTTTGTTGTAATCAGAGGAAGATAGACACCGAGACTCTGATACAGGGACGGCATTGACTTCTTTAAAAACATCTCTACAAACTGCACAAGTGCTGCAATGACCAAAATAAAGACAATCGTCTGCAGATAAGTCAGATTGATTCCCTTGCTCATCAGATACTCGTTCGCAAGGATGAATTTGTAGATTAATGCGGTTACAAAGGATGCAATCGTGATGACAAACACAACTGCACCGCCCATTCCGGCGGCAGTCTCCGTCTTCTTAGATACGCCTAAGAACGGACAGATACCCAGAAACTGGCTTAATACGACGTTATTTACAATGGCAGAGCCGATTGCAATCAAAAGTAATTCTTTCATCTGTACCTATCCCCCTATTCCGTCTTTTTTTCTTCTGCCGCAGCAGGTGATGCAGATTTTCCGGTGCAGGTCGAAGACATTCCACAGCCTGCACAGTCCCCTGTGATACAGCCGGACGGCGCTGCGAGCGGTTTGCCCTTCGCTTCCATCTTCGCTCTGACAATATTCATGACAGCCACAAGACAAGCCAGCACCAGAAATGCCCCCGGCGCCATGACAAAGATGGTGATCGGTGTAAACCAACTCAGGGAAAGAACCTGTTTTCCAAAAATCTGTCCGGCGCCGAGCAGCTCTCTCAACAGACCGATACAGGTCAGACCGAATGTAAAACCGAGTCCCATTCCGATTCCGTCAAAGATAGACGGCACGATTGGATTCTTGGAGGCATAACTCTCCGCACGTCCTAAGATAATACAGTTTACAACGATAAGCGGAATGTACACGCCGAGGGAATCCGAGAGTGCCGGGGTGTATGCCTGCATGATGAACTGAACCATCGTCACAAGCGATGCGACGATAACGATAAACGCCGGCATGCGCACACCGTTTGGAATCACCTTGCGGAATGCGGAAATCAAAAGATTGGAGAGCACTAAAACTACGGTTGTAGATAGTCCCATACCAAGTCCGTTTACTGCACTTGATGTGACCGCAAGTGTCGGACACATACCGAGCATCAATACAAAAGTCGGATTTTCTTTGATCAATCCGTTATATAAACGTTCCAAATTTTTGTTCATTACTGTGCACCTCCTGTCAAAACGTTCTGGAAGTATACAAGGCAGGCGTTGACACCATTTGCCATCGCCCTGGATGTGATGGTTGAACCTGAGATGGATTCAATCTCATTGTCGGCAGCCGGAGCTGATTTTACGACGGTGAACGAATCCACTGCCTTCCCCTCGAACTGACTGTAGAACTCTTCCTCCTGTGCCTTCATTCCAAGACCCGGTGTCTCGGCGATTGAAGTGATAGAGTAGCCGTTGACGGTTCCGTCCGCCTGAATACCGACGGAGAAGGTGATGGTCGACTGGCTGGCATCCTTTGCAGTCACGGTGATGACGTAGCCGAGCGCGTTACCGCTCGCATCCTTTGCGACCTGGACATCCTCAATCTCGTCGGAATAACCTTTCTCTGTCACAAGCTCATTCGCCGCATCCGCATCAAAATCGGCATATGCCTCAAAGGAATCCGCATCCGCAAACACTTCCTTGTAAGCAGCCTGCGTCTTCTCATAATTTACCTTTTCGATCGGCTCTTTTGTAATGCCGTAAACAATGGCAAGCAAAAGACCTAATACCAGAGTAAAAGCAAATAAAATCAAAGCGTCATGTACGATTCTCTTATTCATTTTATTTGCCCCCTTCCTGTGCCTTTTTCTCTCTTACCACGCCAAAGGCTCTCGGCACCGTATATTTCTCAATCATCGGCACAAACAAGTTACTTAAGATGATGGCGAAGGAAACACCCTCCGCATTTGCGCCGAACATACGGAACAGTCCGGTCAGGATTCCACAGCAGATACCGAATACAATCTTGCCGGTCGGTGTGATTGGCGAGGTCACATAATCGGTTGCCATGAAAAATGCTCCAAGCATCAATCCACCGCCGCAGAGCTCTGCAACAACATAATTCATATCAAATCCGTGTCCTCCGAAAAGCAGGATAAACACGACAAATGTAACAATATAGCTTCCCGGGATTCTAAGATCAATCACACCGGTCAAAATCAGGATAATTGCTCCTATCAAAATGGCGATGACAGAGGTTTCTCCGATTGTACCTGCCGTCTTACCGATTAACATATCCATCGTATTGACTGCCTCACCGTTGCGAATTGCAGCCAAAGGCGTCGCTCCCGTGTAGGAATCAATCGCAAAGTTTGTCATGTCGGCAGCAAATGCAATCAAAAGGAAGCATCTCGCGCCGAGCGCCGGATTCATAAAGTTCTGTCCGAGTCCTCCAAACAGACCTTTTACAACTACAATTGCAAATAATCCTCCGATTACAGCCTCCCACCATGGAAGTGTCGCAGGAAGATTCAAGGCCAGAAGCAATCCGGTCACGACTGCGCTCAGGTCTCCTATCGTCTGTTTTTTATGTACGATGACATTGAAGAGTGCCTCACCGAGAACACAGCTTGCAATCGTCACCAGAATCAGCATCAGGGCTCTCCATCCAAAATTGTAAATACCAAACAAGCTTGTCGGAATCAATGCCAGGATGACATAAAACATGATTCTGCTTGTGGTATCTTTTTCACGCACGTGTGGTGATGATGATACATGATATAAATCACTCACAGTTGTCCACCTCTTTCTATGTATTTTTATTCACCGTTCTTCTCAATTTCTGCCGTAAATTTTATTTTTTTGCCGCGGCTGCTCTCTTTGCCGCAAGAACCTGTTTCTTCATGGTCTTGATTGACTGGGCGAGCTGTCTCTTTGCCGGGCAGACAAACGAACAGCTTCCGCATTCCACGCACTCAAGTCCATACCATTTTTCGAACATATCGGATACACCGTTGTTCGCAAATTTGGCGAGTCTCGACGGTATCAGCTGCTCCGGACATGCCTCCACACAGCGCCCGCAGTTGATACATGCGGAAGGTTCTGCCATCGCCACTTCATCCTTTGTAAAGCACAATAGAGAAGAGGATGTCTTTGTCGTTGGAATATCGAGGGAGAACATGGAAAATCCCATCATAGGACCGCCGGAAATGATTTTCTCCGGATGCTCTGTCTTAAATCCTCCTGCCGCCTCCACAAGCTCCGCATAATTGGTTCCGATACTGTACAAAAAGTTGCCCGGATTCTCGATGGCGTCACCTGTGATGGTGGACACGCGGGTCATGACCGGTTTTCCAAGTTTTACAGCATTGTACACAGAGATAATCGTCTCGACATTGTCGACAATACATCCCGCGTCCGCCGGGAGCATCTTAGAGTTGATACTTCTTCCCGTCGTTGCAAAAATCAGCTGGCGCTCACCGCCCTGCGGGTATTTTGTCTCTAACGGACAAACCTCCATTCTCGGCTCATCCTTCAAAAGCTCCTGCATTTTCTCGATACAATCCGGTTTGTTGTTCTCAATGCCAAAGATTCCCTTTGCCTGGTCGAACAGCTGCAGAATAATCCGCATTCCCTCAATCAGTTCCGTCGGGTTTTCGAGCATTCTGCGGTAATCTGCGGTCAGATACGGTTCGCACTCCGCACAGTTTGCAATGATATATTCAATCTGATCTGGCTCCTTCGGCGACAGTTTCACATGCGTCGGAAAACCGGCTCCGCCCATACCGACAACGCCTGCCTCCTTCACCTTGTCAATAATCTCCTCCTTTGACAGAGATTTGATGTCATCACAAGGCGTATATTCCACTTCCCTGAACTCTCCATCGTTGTCGATGACGATGGACTTCACCATATCGCCGACCGCCACACGGCGCGGTTCAATCGCCTTGACGGTACCAGATGCCGATGCATAGATTGGAGAAGATACGAAACCACCCGCCTCCGCAATCTTCTGGCCTTTTAATACGGCATCTCCAACAGCGACGATTGGATTCGCTGGTGCTCCGATATGCTGTGATAACGGATATACCAATTCACCCTTGGGCAAAACCTCTTTGATTGGCGCATCCTTTGCCAATTCCTTTCCTTCAAAAGGATGGACGCCGCCTTTAAATGTCTTACAACCCATTTTTCGTGCCCCACTTTCTCTTTAATTTTGTACGGTACTTCATCAATGTATAAGTACACTATGTTAATTATAACATAATTGTACCAAGATAAAATACGCTTTTTGTATTTTTTTTAGAACTATGTCACAAAACTTATCCCTGTACAAAGTTGACCGTACAGGTTCCCTGTTGAGAGAAAAAATCCGTGCACTCCGGCATTTTCTGTGCTATACTCAAGCTTGATTCACCATTTTATCAAGGGAAACTATATCATATTCCCGGAAAGGACAATGCATGAAGATATGGCACGATGAACTTGCATTCCCAGACACGTCTCCCCTGATGGATTCCATCTTTACGGAGTCGGTCATTTTCTTTGATATTGAGACCACAGGTTTTTCCCCAACGCACAGCAGCCTCTATCTGATCGGCTGCGGTGTCCGCCGAGCAGACCGCCTTATCATAGACCAGTTTTTTGCGGAAGATCCCTCCGAGGAACGGGAGGCACTTCTCGCATTTTTGGATTATCTCGCCCCCTATGAGACGATTCTGTCCTTCAACGGACTCGGATTCGACATCCCGTACCTCCAGGGAAAATGCGCCGCATACAAAGTGGCTGACCTGTTTTCCAGCTACAATTATCTTGATATTTTCAAAGAAGTTTCACGCCTGAAATTCCTGTTGAAATTAGAAAATTATAAGCAAAAGACCATCGAGCGCTTTCTTGGAATCAACCGTGATGATGCCTTCGATGGCGGTATGCTGATCGAAGTCTATCACAATTATGTGAAGTCGAAGGATTCCCAGGCCGAAGCGCTCTTAAAACTGCACAACTACGAAGATGTCCGCGGCATGACAGACCTTCTCTCCATTTTAAGCTACAGCAGATTTTTTCAGGGGGATTTTACTCTGGCGGACTATCGTGTTCAGACATATGAGAATTATGACCACACGGAGACCGGCGAAGAGATGCTCTTTTCCCTGTCCCTCCTTCATCCGGTCCCAAAGCGCGTATCCTGCCGCTTTGAGGACTGCTATTTGAGCCTCTTTCAGGGGAGCGCTTCTCTCTGCGTTAAGATTAAGAATGACACGTTAAAATATTTTTTCCCAAACTATCGGGATTACTATTATCTCCCGCACGAGGATAAGGCAATCCATAAGAGTGTTGCCGCCTTCGTGGAAAAAGAATACCGCGAGAAAGCGAAGGCAGCCAACTGCTACCAGAGGAAGGAGGGGCGTTTTCTGCCGCAGTACGAGGAAGTCTTTACCCCCGCCTTCCGCACAGAGTTAAAGGATAAGACAAGCTATTTTGAACTGACTGACGCCTTTTTTCACAATCGGGAATTTCAGGAAAATTACATAAAACACCTGATTTCAATGTTTTCTTCAGCCAAAAAGCAGGGCAGGCGCTGATTCCAGCGCCTGCCCTGTCTGTATACTGCCATGTGTGAAACACATACTGCCGCTTGCAGCCTATGCCCATTCGGATCGCAAAATCCCGATTACTCTTCGTATCCGTTCGGATTGTTCTTCTGCCATCTCCAGGAGTCTGCGCACATCTCGCGGATTCCGTACTGTGCCTTCCAGCCGAGTTCCCTCTCCGCCTTAGACGGGTCGCAATAGCAGGTTGCAATATCGCCGGCTCTTCTCGGTTTGATCTGATAAGGAATCTTGATGTCGTTCGCCTCCTCAAAATTCTTTACAATGTCAAGCACACTGTATCCGTGTCCGGTTCCGAGGTTATAGATGCAAAGGCCGGCCTTCTCCTCAATCTTTTTCAATGCCTTCACATGGCCGATTGCTAAATCTACCACATGGATATAATCGCGGACGCCTGTTCCGTCCGGCGTGTCGTAATCGTCGCCGAAGACGCCGAGCTCCTTCAATTTGCCGACTGCCACCTGTGTGATATACGGCATCAGATTGTTCGGAATACCGTTTGGGTTCTCCCCCATCGTTCCGCTCTGATGCGCTCCAATCGGATTAAAATAGCGAAGCAGAATCACATTCCACTCCGGGTCCGCTTTCTGCATATCCGTCAAAATCTGCTCTAACATGGACTTTGTCCATCCGTAAGGATTCGTACACTGTCCCTTCGGGCATTCCTCCGTGATTGGAATCTGTGCCGGATCGCCGTATACCGTTGCGGAGGAGGAAAAGATGATGTTCTTGCATCCGTTCTGTCTCATCACATCCACAAGCGTCAACGTACCTGTGATATTGTTGTTGTAGTATTCCCACGGCTTCGCAACGGACTCGCCGACCGCTTTGAGCCCTGCAAAATGAATGCAGCTGTCAATTTTTTCCTTTGCAAAAATCTCTCCTAAGATGTCCCTGTCCAAAATATCTCCCTTGTAGAACCTGACTTCTTTTCCGGTCAACGCTTTCACACGGTCTAAGGATTTCTCCGACGCATTGCTGAGATTGTCCAATACAACCACTTCATAGCCCGCATTTAACAGTTCCACGCATGTGTGGCTTCCGATGTATCCTGCCCCACCTGTAACTAAAATTGCCATATCCAATTCTCCTTTTTCCAACAAAAATGTCACAATTGTTTTTTCTTTGATTATCATAACGCAGTTTCGTCGAAATGTACAGAAGCAAATGTTTATTATACATGTAAAAATGTTGCATATTTTCATTTTACTCCCTATAATGATAACAGGATTACAGCGGGCTGCCTTCGTACGGAAGGCGCATGAAAAGGAGGATTTCAATGCCGGAAAACTACAAAAATTCCTATAAAGCCACGGAGAAAGAATTGGTCTCCCTCTCCGTCTACAATGTCGGATTTCAAAAGTGCGATCCGCTCTACCAATGGGGGCCGGGTATCCGCGACCACTATCTGATTCACTATGTGATTGCCGGAAAAGGCTATTACAGGGTCAACCGGCAGACCTATGCGCTGCACGCGGGAGATTCCTTTTTAGTCTATCCCAACACGGAAGTCACCTATTACGCGGATGAAAAGGAACCGTGGGAATATGCCTGGGTCGGTTTCACCGGAAGTGACGCCTCCATCATTTTAAAGGCGACCGATTTCTCGCAGGCACACCCCATTATCACGAACACACCGACCGGCGATGCTATCCACCGGCAGCTTTTGCACATCTATGCCGCCAGAGGAAACGAATTCCAGCACGCTGTCGAGATGACAGGACGCCTTTACACGACGCTCGCTCTCTTCATGCATGCCTCCACAAAAGCGGACACGCAAAACTCCGCCAACAGCTATGTACAAAAGGGAATCGAGTTTATTACCGCAAATTACTCCTACTCCATCAAGGTGGAGGACATTGCCGATTATGTCGGCGTGAGCCGCAGCCACTTATTCCGCTCTTTCGATGCCATCTTAAAAGTATCCCCGAAGGAATATCTGACAGAATTCCGCATGAAGCAGGCGTGCTATCTCCTAGAGCACTCCAGCCTCTCCATCACGGCGATTGCAAACTCCGTCGGCTTTGACAATGGGCTCTATTTTTCTAAAACCTTCCACAAGAGAAAGGGCATGTCACCGAAAGAGTACCGCGCCGCAAGAAAAAACCTCCCAACGAAATGACCGTTGGGAGGTTTTCATAAATTCTTCTTAAGCTACCGCTTTCTTAGCAATCTCTGCTAATGCTGCAAATCCTTCTGCATCATTGACAGCCATCTCTGCTAACATTTTGCGGTTGATTTCAACACCTGCTACTTTCAAA
Source organism: uncultured Roseburia sp. (assembly GCA_964495195.1). Classification (GTDB taxonomy): domain Bacteria; phylum Bacillota; class Clostridia; order Lachnospirales; family Lachnospiraceae; genus Roseburia. The sequence continues at coordinate 17,534 of CAZBUW010000042.1, read as the reverse complement.
CCGTGCATCATCTGACTGTAGGAGATTCCGTTCATTCTTGCCGCTGCGTTAATACGAGCAATCCACAGCTGACGGAACTGTCTCTTTCTCTCTTTTCTACCAGCATAAGAACTTGTTAAGGCTCTCATAACTGACTGTTTTGCTACGCGATACTGTTTTGATCTAGCGCCTCTGTATCCCTTTGCTAATTTTAAAACTCTATTATGTCTTTTTTTAGCGCCTAAACCGCCTTTTACTCTTGCCATTTCTTAATCCTCCTTAACTCTTTCTTATAAGTATGGTAAAATCTTCTTCATATTCTTAACATTTGTTGCATCAACAATTGCTGCTTTTCTAAGATTTCTCTTATTCTTTGTTGTCTTCTTTGTTAAGATATGTCTCTTGTAAGCTTTATTTCTTTTTAATTTTCCTGTTCCTGTACTCTTGAAACGTTTTGCAGCTGCTCTGCTTGTTTTCATTTTTGGCATGATGTGTTTTCCTCCTTAAAATAAGTTGACTTATAGCTTAAGCTACTACTTTCTTTCTGCCAGCACCATACTGATACTTCTGCCTTCGACCTTAGGTGCTTTCTCCACTACTGCTACCTCAGACATGCTTTCCGCAAAATCATCCAAGATGTGTTTGCTGGCATTCATGTGAGCCATCTCACGTCCGCGGAAACGCAAAGTAACTTTTACCTTGTCTCCCTTCGCAATGAACTTCTTGGCAGCATTCATTTTGGTATTTAAATCATTCGATTCAATATTCGGTGACAAGCGAATCTCTTTCAGCTCGACGACCTTCTGCTTTTTCCTAGCTTCCTTGTCTTTTCTTGCCATCTCATATCTGTATTTACCGTAATCGATAATCTTGCAGACCGGTGGCTTAGCTGTCGGGGCAATCTTGACTAAATCAAGCTCTGCTTCCTCTGCAAGCTTCATCGCCTCTCTCGCTGACATAATGCCCAACTGTTCTCCGTTTGCTCCAATCAGACGAACTTCTTTGTCCCTGATTTGTTCATTAATCATTAACTCGCTAATGGTATTGCACCTCCAAAATAAATTTTACATTAAAAAAGTGGATAGGCAGACTATCCACAATCATTCAAAATGCGAAAATGCAATGTTTGAAATATGAACCGCAAGTCACGCTCGTCTTCCAAGGAAGAACTGTGCTCCGGTGAGAGTGGATACTCTACTTTGTTTTCTTACAACTTTTATACTATAGCACATGAGTTCTTTTTTTGTCAAGCCCTATCGAAAAACTTATGAAAAAAATGCATAGGTTGTAACCGTTTTACCCGCCAGCCTCTTTCTTTCCGGGTTCCGCTGTGCTAAAATAGGATGCAGAACTTGTAGGAAATCACATACGAGGAGAATATCATGCAGGATAAAATCATAGATTTACACACCCACTCCACCGAGTCCGACGGCACCTTTTGCCCGGAGGAACTGATAGCGGAGGCAAAGGCAGCCGGTCTGTCTGCCATAGCTCTCACAGATCACGACACCGTATCCGGAATTCCTGCGGCGCGCGCAAAGGCGAATGCCCTAGGAATTGAATTTGTCCCGGGCGTCGAGTTGTCGACAACCTATCGGGAGAAAGAAGTCCACGTTGTAGGGCTCTTCATAGATGAGAACAATCCCACACTCTGCAGCAAGTTAGCGGAGTTCCGGCGCTGCCGCGATGAGCGCAATGAAAAAATGGTTGCCGCTCTGCAGCGGGAGGGCTTCTCCATCACAATGGAGGAACTGATGGCAGAAAACCCTGATTGTGTTGTGACGCGCGCTAACATTGCGCGTTTTCTCGTCAACCACGGTGAACTGGACAATCTGTCGGAAGCCTTTCACAAATATATCGGCGACGGCTGTAAATGTTATGTCGGAAGATTCAAAGTCTCCCCCATGGAGGCGATCGGACTCATCAAGGAAGCCGGCGGGCTCGCCATCCTCGCCCATCCGATTCTGTATCACCTTAGGGCAACGGAATTAAAAGAACTGATTGGCACATTAAAAGACTCCGGGCTGGATGGCATCGAAGCTCTCTACTCCACCTACACACCCGGAGATGAACAGCAGATTAAACGCTATGCACAAAAGTTTGACCTGCTCCTAAGCGGCGGTTCCGACTTTCACGGTCAGAACAAACCGCATATCCAATTGGGCTCCGGAACCGGACACCTCCATGTCCCGTATTCCATCTTAGAGGCTATGAAAAAATCTCAATCTGCTCGCCCTCTAAAATAAACCGATTGATAATCTCTGCAACCGCATCATGGTCATTGTCGTTCGTTGTCACGAAATTGGCAGCTTTCTTGACTTCCGCTCTGGCATTCGCAACGGCAATGCCTAATTTTGCAGTCTTGATCATAATGATGTCATTGATTTCATCCCCGACTGCGATTGTATTTTCCGGCGGGACATCGAGAATCTTGGTGATATACCCTATGCCATAGCCCTTGTCCGTCTCGACCGGACAGTATTCCAGATATTCATCACAGGAGAAAAAACTGTTGCATTTTCCCTTTTCCCAATTCAGGTTATCTTTCTGAAACTTTTCGAGTTTCTCCCTTCCCTCAAGACTGATTAAAAGAACTTTTGGCGGCTCCTCCTGAAGCGTCTCATATATCTTCCTGTTCAGCTTGTATTTCATCTTGGAATTTTTCACATAGAAATCAAGTTCCTTGGTATGCTTTTGTGTAATAACCTCATTGTCCGTATAGGTCTGGATATAAATGCCGGCTTCCCTCGCCCTTTCGAACAATTCCATCACATATTCAATCTGCAATGCCTTCTTCATCAGAATTCGGTCTGCCGCGCAGTCGTAAAGGACAGCTCCGTTGAATGCAATCATAAAGCATCCCGGCTGTGTCAGCCCCAATTCCTTGGCAACCTTTCTTCCACTCGCGACAGAACGCCCTGTGGCAATGACAAAGTAATGTCCCTGCCTGAGCATTTTCTGAATTGCTTCCCGGTTTCTCTTTGAAATTTTCTTGTCCTTATTGAGCAATGTCCCGTCTAAATCTGCAAATAAAATTTTTTTATTATCCATCTTTTTTCTCCTGTATTTTTCTGTCCGTCTCTGCTGCCGGAATATTATTCGATTGGCTGTGCCGGCACAAACACCCTCTCCTTGTATACATGTTCCTGTTTTGGAGCCTTTTCCATCGCCTCCGCACAGAACTGTTCCTGCGAATTGACTAACACTTTTCCGCGCTTATCAATTCTTTCGTACTCTCCGTCCTTCTTTAAAACTCTCGCTTTGGTATTGTCGCTCAATTCCACTTCCAGAATGTGGAAAACACGCTTCTTTAGTTCCGCATCCAGCACCGGGAATAAAATCTCCACTCTCCGGTCTAAGTTGCGCGGCATCCAGTCTGCGCTTCCCATGTAGATTTCCTCGTCCCCGTCGTTGTAAAAATAAAAAATTCTGCTGTGCTCTAAAAAATTGCCTACGATTGAACGCACACTGATGTTTTCACTGACTCCCGGAATTCCTACCTTGAGGCAGCAGATTCCACGCACAATCAGCTGAATCTTCACGCCTGCCGCCGACGCCTTATAGAGCGCTTCAATAATTCCCGCATCGCACAGGGAGTTCATTTTCGCAATAATTTTTGCGGGCCTGCCAGCCCTCGCGTGCTTCGTCTCGCGCTCAATAAGCTTCATAAACTTGGTTCGCAGCCAGATTGGCGCCACGACAAGCTCATTCCATGTGAGCGGCTCAGAATAGCCGGACAACATATTAAACACTGCGGTCGCGTCCTCCCCGATGGATTCCTGACAGGTAAAAATACCACAGTCTGTGTACAATTTTGCGGTCGAATCGTTGTAGTTTCCGGTACCCAGATGAACATAACGGCGGATGCCGTCCTCCTCCCTGCGCACCACAAGCGCAATCTTGCTGTGCGTCTTCAATCCCACCAGACCATAGATGACATGGCACCCCGCCTGCTCTAGTTTCTTGGCCCAGACAATATTGTTCTCCTCGTCAAATCTCGCTTTCAGTTCGACCAACACTGACACCTGCTTGCCGTTCTCCGCCGCCTGCGCTAAAGATGCTATGATTGGCGAATTACCGCTGACACGGTACAAAGTTTGCTTGATGGCAAGCACCTTCGGGTCCACCGCCGCCTGACGGATAAAATCGACGACAGGGTCGAATGTCTGATACGGATGATGAAGCAAAATATCTCCGGCTGCAATTGCATCAAAAATATTTTCCCCGGGAGCAATCTCCGGTACACGCTGCGGTGTATACGGTTTGATCCGCAGATGGTCACATCCCTCGAGACCGTACATTTTCATCAGAAATGTGAGGTCAATCGGCCCGGAGATCTCGAAGATATCCTCCTTTGCAACCTTGAGTTCTGTCTTTAGGAAATTCAGCAGTTTCCCATCTATGCCGGCTTCCACCTCGAGTCTTATGACCTCGCCCCACTGCCGCATTTTCAGCTGCTTTTGGATTTCCTTCAAAAGATCGGCAGCCTCATCCTCATCAATCGTGAGATCCGCGTTTCTCATGATTCGATACGGGCAGGCGCATAGAACTTTGTAGTTTAAAAATAATTTGTCGATATTTCGCTCAATCATCTGCTCTAAGAGAAGAAACACCTTATCCTCCGGATTCTCCCCCGGTATCTGCACCAGTCTCGGCAGTACGCTCGGCACCTGAACTGTCGCAAAATCAATCTCATCCTTTTTCTTCCCGTCCTTCTCCTTCTTTCTCGAGAGAAGTGCCGCAATATTTAGCGTCTTATTCCGAATGAGCGGAAAAGGTCTTGAAGCGTCCACCGCCATCGGAGTCAACACCGGATAGACACTGTTTTCAAAATAGCGGTCGACAAACTCAGCCTGCTCTTCGGTCAGTTTCTCATGCTCATCAATAATCCTGATGTGATTCGTCTCCATGAGCGGAATTAATGAACGATTGTAGGTGGAATACTGGGTTTCTACCAGTTCTCTCGTCCGCTCATTGATTGCAGTAAGCTGTTCCTCCGCCGTCATGCCCGCGATGTCTTTCTTCTTATAATTTGCATGCACCATGTCCTTTAAGGATGCGACACGCACCATATAAAATTCATCTAAGTTCGAGGATGTGATACTCAGAAATTTGAGGCGCTCCAACAGCGGAATGCTCTTGTCCCTCGCCTCGTTTAGCACCCTGTAATCGAACTTCAGCCAGCTCAACTCCCTGTTCTCGTAATACTCCGTATTCTGAAAATCTGTTTTCTTCTCCATACACACTCTCCCAATTTATTACTTTTCCAGATAGACTCTTTTTTCTTTGATGACCGGTTTCATACTGAAGATGTTCTCAAAATATGCCGTCTTGTTCTCAAACAGAGTTTTTTCCAATGCGATGTCATCTAAGGTCTCGATCGTAATCACAAGTTCCTTCTCCTTGATGGCAACTTTGATGTTCTTAAATTTCTGCTTATGGCTGCGGTCCATCGCGTTCGACACCCGAAGGATGGCAGACAGCTTAGCAACCGTCAGATAACTCTTCTCATCCAGCCTGTCGGCAAGCTCCTCATAATCCGAGAGCCATCTTGTATTAAAAAGTACTGTACATGCCACAATCTCGCGCTCTAAGTGTGTCAGACCGATAATCTCGGATGACATGATAATATCGTAAGAGCACTGTGCCGCGTTTGCAATGCTGACATATTTTCCACAGTCGTGTAAAATAGCCGCTACCTGAAGCAGCAGGCGCTCCCTCTTGCCAAGACCGTGAATCTTTTTCATCGCGTCAAAAATCAGCTTCGACATCTGTGTGAGGGCATCGATATGAGGGGAATAGCTCATATAGCGTTTCGACAACATCTCGGCGGCCGAGATGATGTCCGCATCAAAGTCGTGAACCGCTGTCATAAAATTGTGTTTTTCCGCGTAGTCGGAAACGATTCCCTCATTGATATTTCCTCCCGGAATCCAGATATTTTTTGCCTCAAGGCTCTTCGCCATACACTTAAAAATCATGATGTACGGAATGATAAACGCATCGTGCTCATTCGCCAGATTCAGTTCCCCCGCAATCTGTTCCAGGTTCCGTTTGCTCAATTTTTCTACATATTTTACAAACTCTTTGACCGGTATGGTCAGCGAGTCTTCTCTCTTCTTAAAATGTTTCTCAATCTCAGAGATGTAATCCCCGAGAATAATCAGGTTCTCGATTTGAATTTTTTCCAGATACATCGACTTGAACACTTCTAACTCTTTGATGACAAGTTCCTCAATCTGAAGTTCATACTGCGCCAAGTTGCGGCTTTTTCCCTCGAGCTGCTCCCGCATGCGCATCGTCCCGAGTGCGAGATGCTCCGTCGTCACGACCCTTCCACCGGAAAAGACCGTAATCTGCATTCCGCCACCTCCAATGTCAACGACGGCTGTCCCCCTCTCGATCAGCTTCTCAAATTCATCGCGCATCGCAACCGATTTGTAACTGATGAAACGATGTTCGGAATTGCTTAGAACATGGACATCGAGCCCTGTTCTGATTTTAATCTGGTCTAAGATGAACACTTCGTTTTTGATACCGCGCAGAACTGACGCCGCATATGCCCGATAGGCGTCCACCCCGTAGGTATCCATAATCTTTTTGAACTTTCCTAACACTTCGCAGAGAGACTCCACCATCTCATAGCCTATGCTGCCCTTTGTGTAGGCATCCCTCCCCAGCTCAAGCCTGCTTCTGACGTAGTCAATCTCTCTGATTTTCTTCTTAGGAACAATCTCAAAAACTTTCAGGCTCACTTCGTAAGACCCGATGTAGATAGCGGCAAATGTACAAATGTTCATCTCGCTCCTCCTTTTCCTACTGCCTTCCGGCCAGATAATTAATAAACTGCTGTGCCGTTCTCCCAGACAGTCCTCCATGGGATAATTCCCACTTGTTCGCCTCTGCCAAAAGTTCCTCCTCCCCCATATGGATTTTATATTTCCCGGCGAGGGCAAGCACAATCTGCTGAAATTCCTTTTTGGTTGGAGCGCCGAAATAGATGGATACTCCAAATCTTGCATACAAAGACAGCTTCTCCTGAACGGTGTCGGATGTATGCATATCCTCCCGCACCTCCTCCTTGTCCGAAAATGTCTCGCGGATGAGATGTCTCCGGTTCGAGGTCGCATAGATGAGAACGTTATCCGGCTTCTTTTCAAGCCCTCCCTCAATCACAGCCTTCAAATACTTGTATTCGATTTCGAACTCCTCAAAGGAGAGGTCATCCATATAAATAATAAATTTGTAATTGCGGTTCTTAATCTGCGCAATCACATCATTCAAATCACAAAACTGGTGCTTATAAATCTCAATCAGCCTGAGTCCCCTCTCGTAATACTGGTTAGCAATCGCCTTGATGCTCGTCGATTTTCCGGTCCCGGCATCCCCATAGAGCAGACAGTTGTTCGCCTCCCTGCCGGATACGAACGCCTCCGTGTTGTCGATGAGTTTTTGCTTGGCAATCTCGTATCCGACAAGGTCGTCTAAACGCACGTGAGCGATGTTTGTAATTGGAAAAATCTCCGCCCCATGTTCCTTATGTTCCACGCGGAACGCCTTGTGGAGCCCGAGCTTTCCAACACCGAAATCCCGGTAAAATTTTGTGACGTAATCTTTGAACTGCTCCACCGTCTCCGCGCCCTCTAACTGCCTGGTCAGTTCACAGATGCGGTCCCTGATTCTCTTGTTAAAAATCTTGCTGTCTCCATTGATGCTGACGTAATCGACGATTGCATCCATGCAGTCCATTGAAAAATACTCCGCCAAAATCCCAAAATCAAAATTGAACAGAGATTTCATGATTTTAAAATCGTGCAGCACAATCCGGTTGATTGAGCCCTCCACTGCACCGCGAACCTCACATGCCGTGCTGTACGCATTCTCATTGTTGACCAGCAGAAACGCTAAAAAATTGTGCCATAAATTCCCCTCGAACCCGTGGCTGACCGCAAGTTCTGTCAGTTCATGCACACAGTCGTAAAGCAGCGCTTCCACATCCTCCTTATTGTAATACTGATTGTTATAATTCTCCATAATCCAGGAAAAATCATAAAAAAGTGACGCGTATTCAAAATTTTTGTATAAAATCAACTGATTTGTATGTTTGATTTCCAATTCCATTTTCTTCCTCTTTTTCCCATCGTATCCGATTAGTAATTGCCAAGAATCTTTAAGTTGTTTGCCTCTTCCTTAAGGCCGATCAAGGCATTTATCACAGCCCCGTCGCGCAGATTGCCCTCGAAATCTACAAAGAAGCGGTATTCCCATTCCTTCCCCTGAACCGGTCTCGACTCAATCTTGTTCATGTTGAGATCATTGTAGATAAAGTGGGAAAGCATGTGATACAGTGTCCCGCTCTCATGCGGAAGTTCAAAACAAATGCTGATTTTCTTCGCTCCCTTTTCGTAGATTCTTTTTCCTGTCACAATCACAAACCTTGTGAAGTTGTTAGGATTATTCTGAATGGCCTCATCTAACACCTCAAGTCCATAGATATCCGCCGTCTTGATATTTGCAATCGCCGCCTGATTTTTCCTGCCGTCCTCCTGCACTTTTTTTGCGGAAGCCGCCGTGTTTTTCAGACTCTTTTTCTCCCATTCCCTGCGCTCCTCGAGGTATTTCGAGCACTGCATCAGCGCCTGCGGATGGGAGTAGACGGTATCGATGTCATCTAGGGAAGTCCCCTTCACGCCGAGGAGCGCGTGGTCAATTTTAATAATCTGCTCGCCGACAATACAATTGTCATACTCCACCAAAAGATCATAATTTTCAGATACAATTCCCGCCGAAGAATTCTCAATCGGCAGCACTGCGTAATCCGCCTCGCCGATCCGGATCGCCTCCATCGCATCGCGCCACGTCTCGACGTGGTAACTGTTGGTGTTCTCCCCGAAGTATTCCCTGAGCGCCACCTGGCTGTACGCCCCCTCAACGCCCTGAAATACAATTCTGGCATTCTCATAATCGAGGTGTTCCACCTCAGTGAAATCCGGCTTTTCCACGATTCCGTTCTCGGCTAAAAGCTGGTACTGCTTCTTGCGGCTCATCGCCATAATCTGCTCAAACAATTCACGGATGCCGCGCCTTGTAAAATGCGAGTTTCCAAGTGCCGTCAAAGTGGAAAGCTTCTCCTGTTCCCTCTGCTTGTCGAAGACTTTTTTGCCGGCGGAAACCTTATATTCAGCAACCTGTTCCGAAATTTTCATCCTGTCTTCGTACAGGGCAACAATCTCACGGTCGATTGCGTCAATCTCATCTCTCAATTCCAGTAAATCTTTCATCTCATTATCCAAGCCTTTCTCGTATGCTCATAAAACTTTCATACATCATTGTCCTAAATTTTTTCTTATTTATAATATAGTACATTCTGCGCATAAAGGCAAGTCACCCCTTGAAACTTCCTTACGTGAAATGATATAATGAAATCAGAATAAATCAGGGACAAACGAAAAAATAACAGGAAAGAAGGTTTCTCTATGAAAAAAAGAATACCTATTATCATTCTTCTTATCGCGTTCTTAGGATTAGCAGGCGTCCTGCTCTATCAACACTTCAATGAAAAGACCGTTTTTAACGAAGGTTACGTCAATGGCAACACCGCCGGCAATCTCTACAATGCAGGACTTTACTGTGAATATAACGGTACCGTTTACTTTGCCAATCCGGGCGACGGCAACAGACTGTACTCTATGAATGCAAACGGTTCAAACCTAAAAAAACTCTCCAACGATGTCGTGTCATACATCAACGTTGACGAGAACTATATCTACTATGTCAGAAACAATGTCAGTGCCTCCCTCGAACCGGGAAACTTTTTCAATTTCAGCACGAATGCACTGTGCCGCTATACCAAAAAGGACGGAGACCTTCTTGTTTTAGACGATGAGCCAAGCCTCTATGCTTCCCTCGTCGGAAACTATATCTACTATATCCACTACGACACGAAGGAAGCCTCCACCCTTTACCGGGTAAAAATCGACGGAACCGAACAAAAACAGATCAGCAAGACTGCATACTACACCTGTTCGACAGACGGCCAGTACATCTATTACAACGGTATCGAGGAAGACCACAATGTGTACGAATACAACACAGCCAACGGCAGTCAGGCGCTCATCTATTCCGGCAACTGCTGGATGCCGATCCGCGTCGACAACGAGATTTATTTTATGGACTGTGACGACAACTACAAACTTGCCAAAGTGAATCTCTCCACCAACGAGAAGACGACCTTAACAACCGACCGCGTCGATTGTTTCAATATTTACGGAGGCTATATATACTATCAGAACAATACGACCTCCTACCTGTGCCGGGTTCGCACGGACGGCACAGACAATCAGGCTCTCTTCTCCGGCCTGTACACCATGATCAACACGTCCTCTAACTATCTGTATTTTACAGAATTTAAGAGCAAAGCCACCTACCGCGCGCCGATGCAGAATCCGACTTCCTATCTCTACTTCGGACCGGTATTTGACGAATAAGCTTCAGCTCATGGAACAAAAGAGTGCGCCGCAGGGCGCAACATAAAAAACGTGTCACTGCACAAAAACAGTGACACGTTTTTTTATGCAAAATCAAACAGGGAGAGCTGATTTGATTCCGGCATATCGCCGAGCAATCCCAGATCACTCATCAGATCGATTGTCGTCTTGCTGACTTTCGTCCTCTGACGGAAATCGTCCTTTGACAAAAACTTGCCGTCCTTGGCAGCTTCCGCTACCGCGATTGCAGCGTTGTCCCCCATTCCCTCGATGGTGTTTAAAGCCGGCATGAGTTTTCCTTTTACAATCTGGAAGCGGTCCGGCTTTGCACAGTAAATATCAATCGGCGTAAAGTCAAACCCTCTCGCATACATCTCCTGCACAACCTTCATATCCTTGTAGGTATCCTGCTCCTTCTTTGAGAGAGAATCTTTTCTCCGCTCGTAGTCCTTCATAAAATACAGCAGCCGCTCCTCTCCCTGACACATCAGCTCATAGTTGAATGCCGTGGCACGGATGGAGAAAAAGGCTGCATAGTAGGCAAGCGGATAAAACACTTTACAGTAGGCGATGCGCCATGCCATCATAACATACGCCGCCGCGTGTGCCTTCGGGAACATGTACTTAATCTTTTTGCAGGACCAGATATACCAGTCCGGAACACCGTGTTCTGTCATATCCTTAATCCACTCGTCTTTCAGTCCTTTTCCCTTTCGCACGGACTCCATGATGGTGAAAGATTCCTCACTGTCAAGCCCCTGCTGAATGAGGTAGATCATAATATCATCTCGCGTACAGATTGCAGTTGAAATTGTTGCCTTTCCCTCCTCAATCAAAGTCTGGGCATTTCCCAGCCACACATCAGTACCATGTGACAGTCCGGAAATTCGAATCAGATCCGAAAACTCCTGCGGTTTCGCATCGATAACCATCTGCATCGCAAAGTCTGTTCCAAACTCCGGAATCCCAAGGCACCCCAGCGGACAGCCCTTGATATCATCCGGCGTGATGCCGAGCGACGATGTGTTCTTGAACAGGTTCATGACCGATTCATCGTCGAGAGGTATCGTCTGCGGATCAATCCCGGTGAGATCCTGTAACATACGAATCATCGTCGGATCATCGTGTCCTAGAATATCAAGTTTCAACAGATTGTGGTCAATCGAGTGGTAGTCAAAATGCGTCGTGACCGTCGCCGTTGTCATATCGTTCGCCGGGTGCTGCACCGGTGTGAAAGTATTAATCTCCTCCCCCACCGGAAGCACGACAATCCCTCCTGGATGCTGTCCGGTCGTTCTTCTGACGCCGACACACCCCTGCACGATGCGGTCAATCTCACAGTTGCGCTTTCTGATTCCGCGCTCCTCGTAATAGTTTTTGATATAACCAAACGCCGTCTTATCCGCAAGCGTACCGATCGTTCCGGCACGGAACGTCTGTCCGTAACCGAAGATTACCTCGCAGTAAGCATGCGCCTTACTCTGATATTCTCCCGAGAAGTTTAAATCGATATCCGGCTCCTTGTTTCCCTTAAATCCCAGGAACGTCTCGAACGGGATATCAAATCCGTCCTTTGTCATCTTCTTTCCGCAGACCGGACAGATTTTATCCGGCATATCACAGCCGGAGCGCCCTGAGAACGCTTTTACTTCCGGCGAATCAAAATCACTGTATTTGCAGTAATCACAGCGGTAATGTGCCGAGAGTGGATTGACCTCGGTGATACCGGACATCGTCGCCGCAAAAGAGGAACCGACGGAACCACGCGAACCCACAAGGTAACCGTCCTCGTTCGATTTCCACACAAGCTTCTGGGCAATGATATACATAACGGCGTAACCGTTGGAAATAATGGAATTTAACTCGCGGTCAAGCCTCTCCTTCACAATCTCCGGCAGTTTATCACCATACATATGATGTGCCTTGGTATAACAGATATCGCGCAGCATCTGATCGGAATTCTCGATGACAGGCGGACATTTATCCGGCCGCACCGGTGCAATCTTTTCACACATATCCGCAATCTTATTCGGATTGGTGATGACAACCTCCTCCGCTTTTGCGCTGCCGAGGTACTCAAATTCTTTCAGCATCTCCTCCGTCGTCCGCAAAAAGAGCGGCGCCTGGTCGTCCGCATCCTTAAATCCCTTTCCCGCCATGATGATGCGGCGGTAGACCTCGTCCTCCGGGTCGAGAAAGTGTACGTCACAGGTCGCTACCACAAGCTTCTTGAACTGCTCGCCGAGCTTGATAATCTTTTTGTTGATGTCCTGCAATTCCTCCACGGAATTGACAGGCTCCTTTTCGCTTCGCAGCATGAACGCGTTGTTTCCAAGCGGCTGAATCTCTAAATAGTCATAAAACTTCGCAATGCGGGCTATCTCCTCCTCCGGTCTGCCTCCGACGATGGCACGGTAGAGCTCTCCTGCCTCGCAGGCGGAACCTAAGAGCAGTCCCTCGCGGTACTTGACAAATTCGCTCTTTGGAATTCTCGGTCTCTTGCTGTAATAAGTCAGATGTGACTCCGACACGAGTCGGTAGAGATTGATTCTTCCAATGTCATTTGTAGCTAAAATGATGGCGTGGTAGGTCGGCAGCTTTTTCACTAATTCCACCGAAGTTGAACTCATATGGTTGACATCATCGAGGTTTTCCATACCGCGGTCTTTCAACATCGAGATGAATTTGACAAAAATCTCCGCCGTACATCCCGCGTCATCAACCGCACGATGGTGGTTCTCCAACGAAATGTTTAACGCCTTCGCCACTGTATCCAGTTTAAAACGGTTGAGATTCGGCAAAAGGATTCGTGCTAATGCCACAGTGTCGATAACGGTGTACTCACACGGCAGATCTAAACGCTCACAGTTCTTCTTGATAAAGCTCATATCAAAATCCGCATTGTGTGCCACCATGATAGCACCCTCACAAAACTGCATAAACTCCGGCAGAATCTCCTCAACCTTTGGCGCATCAAGAACCATGTCATCCCTGATAGAGGTCAGTTCCTCAATGCGGAACGGAATCGGCTCCTCCGGATTGACAAAAGTGGAGAAGCGCTCTGTGATGACTCCGTTCTCCACCTTGACCGCCCCAATCTCGATAATCTTGTTGAGATCCGGGCTGAATCCCGTCGTCTCCAAATCGAACACCACATAGGTATCATCGAGTTTCTGCCCCTTCGAATCGGTGATGATATCCTTCAAATCATCCACTAAATACGCCTCCACCCCGTAGATGATTTTAAAATCGTCGTCCGGTGAGATGGCGTGATTTGCATCCGGGAAAGCCTGCACATCGCCGTGATCCGTGATGGCGATCGCCTTGTGTCCCCATGCCTTTGCACGCTTTACGATATCCTTGACATCGGATACCCCGTCCATATCGCTCATCTTGGTATGGCAGTGGAGTTCCACGCGCTTCTCCGCACTTGTATCCATTCGTGTGGAGGTGAAATCAGAGATCTTTTTGATTCCCACAATCGAACCGATGGTAAGCTCACTGTCAAATTTATCGATGGTCGTAACTCCCTTGATTTTTAAGAAGGCACCTTTTTTTAAGCCCTCCATCATCTCCGGCAGATTCTCATTCTTCACGAAAATCTTAAGTACAATCGAGTCCGTAAAGTCTGTCACAGATATAATGACAATTGTCTTCTCATTTCGAATCTCACGCGTCTCGACGGACATGACCTGACAGCGGATGCAGACTTCACCCATCTCGCCCACAATCTTTTCGATGTCGATTGTCTCGTCGTCAATGTCCCGTCCGTAGATGACATCCGGGTTGTCCGACTTTTTGAAGCCGCCGCCGAAATCTCCGCGTTTTTTGAAGTCTCTTTTGACAAAATCTGCGCGTTTTCCTGCAAGTTTTCCTGCACCATCCACAGATTTTGCAGTTGTTTTTGCATTATTTTGTAATTTTGTGGTGTCAGTTTTTGTCTCTCCACCAGATATAGTAGTGCTATCCGGCACATTCTCCGGCATACCCGGATTTTCGCCGTCATCACTGCGATGGTCGAAATTGGTTCTTTTTAGGACGTTCGAGACCTCCATCTGCACCTGAAGTTCGCTGTTTTTCTTGTATTTACTCTCCTTCGGCTCCTCAAATTGGAGCTCAATTGCTAAATTCAACCCACAGCGCTCACAGATGACCTTCTCTAAAAATTCCCGAATCTCATAGGATTTTGTCTGGGCGATGATGGTATTCTCCAACGTCAGCACCATGTGATTGTCCCGGTCAAATTCCATCTTTGCCCCGCGCAGAAGGTTATATTCCATCAGGCTGTAATCTTTCAGTTCTTCTAAAATACTGTCCCGATAGACATCCATAAGCTTCTCAGGGGTATAGAGCTCCGACAAACGGTATTTTTCAATGACCTTGACAGACATCTGCTGTCTCGGAAAAATCTGTTCCCGAATCGCCTGTTCAATATGGTAGATATTCTTTTTATAAATCAAACGGGGCCCTAAGAGATAGACACGCATATGGTCTTTCTCCTGATTCATGCCTATCTTTGTGACCTCCGTCTCCTCTAGCAGTTTTTTGGTATCTCCGTTTAACGACAGCGTTGGAAACACCTCGAAAAACATTTTGGACATAACTATTCCTCATTCCAATGAAGGAGCTCTTCCCTGAGTTCCTCTAACAATTTCTCCTCCGGTACTTTCTTGTAGACCTCACCGTGTTTGATGATAAGCCCCTCGCCGATTCCACCTGCAATTCCGATGTCGGCTCCTCTCGCCTCACCCGGACCGTTGACGACGCATCCCATGACCGCCACCTTGATATCAAGCGGAATGTCTGCCACCATCTGTTCCACCTGATTTGCAAGCTCAATCAGATTAATCTGTGTTCTTCCGCAGGTCGGGCAGGATACAACCTCCACACCGCCCTTTCGAAGTCCTAATGTTCTAAGAATCAGTTTTGCTGATTTGACTTCCTCGAGTGGGTCGCCGGTCAAGGAAACGCGGATGGTATCGCCGATTCCCTGATGCAAAATCAGACCAAGTCCGATGGAAGATTTGATATTGCCGCTGATCAATGTTCCCGCCTCCGTGATTCCGACATGAAGCGGATGGTCTGTCTTTGTATGTATCAGTTCATGTGCCTTGACACACATCAGCACATCAGAGGATTTGATACTGATGACAAGATTGTCATATCCCATATCCTCAATCATCTTCACCTTATCTAAGGCACTCTCCACAAGTCCCTCCGCGGTAACTCCGTGATATTTTTCCAGAATCTCCTTCTCTAAAGAACCGCTGTTGACTCCGACACGGATTGGAATTCCCCGCTCCTTTGCCACATCCACGACCGCCTTGACGCGCTCTGCGCTCCCGATATTTCCCGGATTAATCCGGATTTTGTCTGCGCCGTGCTCCATCGCTGCGATGGCAAGACGGTAGTCAAAATGAATGTCCGCCACCAGCGGAATGTTGATCTGTTTTTTTATTTCTGTCAACGCCTCCGCCGCTTCCATTGTCGGAACGGCACAGCGGATGATGTCACAGCCCGCAGCTGACAGACATTTTATCTGTTCGACTGTCGCCGCCACATTCTCCGTCTTTGTATTCGTCATAGACTGAATGAGAATCGGATTTCCTCCACCAATCACCCTGTTCCCAATCTGTACTGTCTTTGTCATCGCAATCATACTCCCTTCTGATTTTTCTGCATGGATGCATCCTTCTACGCATCCCGTCAGATTAATATTTTTCGGATATCGTTAAACATAACTACAACCATTAATAATAACAGCAACATCAGTCCGGCAAAATGAACCATTCCCTCCCGGTTCGGGTCGACCCTCTTTCCGCGGATTGCCTCGACAAACAAAAAGACAAGTCTGCCGCCATCTAGCGCCGGCAGAGGAAGCAGGTTCATCACCCCTAAGTTGGCTGCCAAAAAGATGCAGATATAAAGCATATTCATCACTACGGCATAGGTGCTGACGGTAACCGACTGCTCATAGGTATCTCCGACCATATTCACAATCCCCACGGGTCCGCTCAAATCGTTGACACTGACAACGCCAGTCACAAGCATACGGAGGCTCTGAACCGTCGTATAAATCCAGTATTCCACCTCATATGCGCTGTATTTTAAATTTTCAAAGACATTTCCTTTTTCTGAGGCGGTTCCGCCCATGAATCCGTAGAGATAGCGTCCGCTCTCCTCATCATATTGAGGCACCAGGGTCGTCGTATGTCTCTCCCCGTTTCTCTCATAGACAAGCTCAACGGTCTCCCCAGCGTGAAACATGGAGTAGGCACTGACCTCACGGTAAAAATGAATGCGCTTGCTGTTCATTTTTACAATGACATCGCCCTCCTGCATACCGGCCTCCTCGGCAGCGTAGCCTTCCATGACACCGGCAATCTGCGGGACATCAAATCCGCTGAAAGAGATTAAAATAAAAGAAAAAACGAATGCCATGATAAAGTTAAAAATCGGTCCAGCCGCCACGACACTGATTCTTGCCCAGACAGATTTTTTTCCGAAGGCCCTGTCGTCCGTGCTCTCCTCATCCTCCCCCTCCATCATGCAGGCTCCACCGAACGGCAGAAGTTTCAGGGAATACTTTGTCTCCCCCTTCGTAAATCCTACAATTGTAGGTCCTAATCCCAGACAGAATTCGTTAACCCGGATTCCGTTTGCCTTCGCCAGAAGGAAATGTCCCAACTCGTGAAACAAAATAACAATACTGAATATAATCAATGCAACAATAATTTTCACTTATCTCTCCAAGCCCTTTCTTCCGATTATTTCATACACCCATGCCTCCGTCTGCAGAATCTCATCCACATCCGGGGCGTCAATATAATTACAAGTGTCCATACATTCTTCAATCAGTTCCGTAATCTGCGGATATGCAATCTTTCTGTCTAAGAACAGCGCGACCGCCTTCTCATTCGCCGCATTAAATACCGTCGGAACATTCCCGCCGCGCTCCATCGCGCGATAGGCGAGTGAGAGCCCCCGGAACGTATCCGTATCCGGCCGTTCAAACGTCAACATCCCCAACTCGAAGAGGTCAAGTCTCCTGCCCGAGAGCGGTCTCCG
>CAZBUW010000041.1:0-27123 GCA_964495195.1 uncultured Roseburia sp. | reverse complement strand
AGCTGAGCGATGCCCGGTATATGAAACTGTCGGCGCAGTATGAAACGGAGCAGGCGGAAATAGGACGGCTTGCCAAGGCGCTGGAACAGGAAATTGAAAGCGAAGCCGGGCAGGTCGCGGATGTGGGGCGATTCTTACAGCTTGCGGAGCGGTATTCCGACTTGCAGGAACTTGACTCTACCACGGTGAATGAGCTGATTGAGAAAATCGTAATCCACAGCCCGGAGAAGATCGGCGGGAAAAAGCATGTCACGATTGAGGTCTACTTCACCTATGTGGGGAAAATCCGCATCCCGCTTTCCAAGCCGTAGCCGCTTGCAGTCACAGAAAAACTGGCGTGACTTCCGCCACGCCGGTCTTACCGGAAATTTAATTTACTTCCTTATGAGCCTCTGTCTAAACACCGGTATCTTTTGTAATCATAGATAACAAACATTTAAAGGAACATGGAGTGCGGTTTTTCTGCGCAAAGTCAAAGGTGTTTATCCTTATTACCACAAATAGGAATCATCCTGCTTTTCAGGTCAAAGAGGATAACTTGCATATTATTTTTCAGGATGAGTTAAATCTGCGAGAAGCATTGTATAAATTGAAAGCGGAATATGGATGTGAACGTCTGACGATTCAGACAGGTGGCACCTTAAACGCGAAGCTGCTCCGGGAAAAGTTGATAGATTATGTTGATATTGTAATGGCACCCTTTATGTAGCAACGCTTATGCCAAAGATGTTGTCCAATAGCTTATCACTATAACAAAACATATTATACTCGGAACAAAAAATAGAAGCCTTACAAATTTTTGTTTTGCCTTTACAAATAGGAAACTCAAAACATTCGCAATCAAAAGTGGTATGAAACCGAAGGTCAATGCCATACCTGCACTATCCCAGGCTTGAGCAGGCAACATTGCATTTGGATTTGCTATCGTAATGTCATGAGTAAGATATGGAATAGCAAAGTAAATTAAGCAGAAAACGCCAATGACATTTATTACAACTATTGACAATGATAATGCTTTTTTCTCTCTCATAAGCTCCTCCTATCAACTACTAATTTATTGAATACAATTCTAGCACAGCACAGCTGATATTATTATTAAATATTTCTTAAATTTTTATAGTTACAATTCTTAGCATCTAAAAAAATATTGCGCATCTCTCTGTACACTTTTGTTCGTTTGTGCTAAAATAAGTTAGGGGAGACTAACAATAAAATTATGAAAAGTAGAGGAAGATGCAATATGTCAGAAGAAGAGAAAAATTTTTTGGAAATTGTAGATTTAAAGAAGGGATTTGGAAGCGGGGAGACGAGACAGGAAGTATTGCAGGGGATGAATTTTTCGGTTGCGAAAGGAGAATTTTGTGTTCTTTTAGGACCTTCCGGCTCTGGAAAATCCACTTTGCTCAATATCATCGGCGGAATCGATCATGCAGATTCCGGTTACATATCAATCCGGGGAGACAAACTCGAGGAGTTGGGCGAGAAGGGGCTGACACAGTACAGGCGGAAGCATTTAGGCTATGTGTTTCAGATGTATAATCTGATTGGGAACCTGAATGTCAAGGAAAATATCGAGGTCGGGGCATATTTGGCGGAGAAACCGCTCGATATTGATGAACTTTTGCATACGTTAGGGCTCTACAAACACAGATACAAGCTTCCAAACCAGCTGTCCGGCGGTCAGCAGCAGAGGGTTTCCATCGGCCGTGCAATTGTAAAAAATCCGGACATCTTAATCTGCGATGAACCGACGGGCGCGCTTGATTACAACACGTCCAAGGAAATATTGAAGCTGATTGAAGACGTCAATAAAAAGTATGGGAACACCGTAATCATGGTTACACACAACGAGGCAATCCGGCATATGGCAGATCATGTCATCAAACTTCGCGATGGAAAAGTGCGGAAAAATGAGATTAACGCGTCAAAAATTTCTGCGGCGGATCTGGAATGGTAAGGAGTGTGAGCGACATGAGAAAACGAAATGTGAAAAATCCGCTGAGGAGGCGGATTCTCAGAGAGCTGATTGGCGATTGGCGCAAGTATCTTGTGGTAGGTCTCTTTTTGATTCTGACAATCGGATTTGTATCCGGCATGTATGTGGCGAACGGCAGCATGATGCAGGCGGCGGATGAGAGTGTGTCAAAAAATAAGCTGGAGGATGGGCACTTTGAATTGAGCGAAGCGGCGGATGAAACGCTTCTGGATGCAATCCGGTCGGGGGAGACGGCAGAAGGATGGGAGGAGACGGAGTCCGGCGCAGTTCCTGTCAGACTGTATGAGAATTTTTACAGAAACGAGAAGGAAGATTATGACAATGACGGGACGGAGGATGGAACAATCCGTGTGTATACAGAGAGCGCGGAAATCAATCTGGCGAGTCTGTTAGAGGGGAGATTTCCCGAGAACGCAGATGAGATTGCCATAGACCGCATGCATGCGGACAACGTCGATGTGGAGGCAGGGGATAGGATTACAGTCGGCGGACAGGAGTTTCAGGTGGTCGGGCTGATCGCCTATGTAAACTATTCCACACTTCACGAAAAGAGCACGGACATGATGTTCGACGCATTAAAATTCGACGTCGCGATGGTGACGGAGGGAGGTTTTGACAGGCTGGAAAAGTCGGTTCATTACAACTACGCATGGCGTTACGAAGAGACGCCGGAGGATGAGAAGGGGGAAAAACGTCTTTCGGATGACTTTATGAAAGCGTTAGTCAGCCAGACGGTTATAAGCGGGAAGACGCTTGAAGATTATGTACCGCGCTATGCGAACCCGGCAATCAATTTTGCGACGGAGGATATGGGGTCGGACGAGGCGATGGGCGGAGTGCTGCTCGATATTTTGATTGTGATTATCGCGTTCATTTTTGCGGTGACAATCAGCAATACAATCGCGAAGGAGGCATCTGCAATAGGAACGCTCCGGGCGATGGGATATACGAGGTGCGAACTTGTGCTGCACTACCTGTCCATGCCTGTCATTGTTTCATTTTTGGCGGCGGGAATCGGAAACGTATTAGGCTATACGTTATTTAAAAAGGTAGTGGTCTCCATGTATTATAACAGTTACAGCTTGCCGGCGTATCGGACAGTGTGGAATCCGGAGGCATTTTTTAAGACGACACTCATTCCGGTCGCATTGATGCTTGTAGTCAATCTTGTTGTGGTAATCCGAATGATGCAGCACACGCCATTACAGTTTTTGCGCCACGACTTAAAGAAAACAAAGCGAAAGAAAACCGTGCGTCTTCCGGGATGGAGGTTTCTTGCCAGATTCCGCCTGCGGATTATCCTGCAGAATATACCGGGTTATCTGATTTTGTCCGTTGGCATCCTCTTTATTATGGTGATGCTTGCGATGGCGGTCGGCATGCCTTCCACGCTGCGGTTTTACAAGGAAAATGCGGTGGATATGATGTTAGCAAAGTATCAGTACATTCTAAAGAACTGCGAGCGTGCGGACGGCAGTTTTGTCGAGACGGAAAATGATACAGCAGAAAAATTCAGCATGTGTTCCCTGCAGAAAAAGAGTGAGAAAATGACGGAGGAGGTGTCGGTTTACGGGATTTTGGAGGACAGCAGATATGTTGAGATTGACGACATAACTTCGTTGGAGGAGGATGAAATCTATATATCAGGGTCTTTTAGCGACAAATATGGATTGGGAGTGGGAGACAGCATTTCCTTAGAGGAAAAATACGAGAGTGAGCAGTATCGATTCGAGGTTGCAGGAATCTATGACGAATGTCAGACGATTGCCGCTTTTTTGCCGATTGAAAATTACCGGAGGGTATTTGACACAGAGGAGGGAGCGTTTACCGGATACCTGTCTGATGTTGAATTGGAAGATATCGGGGAGGATGAAATCGCGACGGTTATCACAGAGCGCGATATCACGAAGATGTGTGACCAGTTGGATCATTCGATGGGTTCCTATATGGATTATTTTCAGGTTCTGTGCATCGTGCTTTCAGCGGTGTTAATCTACCTTTTGAGCAAAGTTATCATAGAAAAAAACGAAAACGCCATATCCATGACAAAAATACTCGGATATGAGAATCGGGAGATTGCCGGGCTCTACCTGCTTTCTACAACCATAGTTGTGATTTGTGCCGCTGCGGTCAGCACGGTTCTCGGCGTCCTTGTGATGGAACAGGCATGGAGAGTTATTATGTCTGATTTCAGCGGATGGTACGCCTTTCGGATGGAGCCGGCAGGCTATGTGAAAATGTTTGTGTTTGTTCTGATTGGCTATCTGATTGTCATGTTTTTGGATTTCAACAGGATTAAAAAGATTCCGATGGATGAGGCGCTCAAAAATGTGGAATGAGCTCCTCGGATAGCAGGAAGGGCGTATTGAGAAAGATTCTTATTTGGAAGCATTGACGGTGCAGGGATGGGATGATATACTCTTATTGGTTAGCTGAGACTAACTGCATGCGGATCACATGTGCTCCAGGGGAAGCAGGAAATAAGAGAGAAGGAAAAGAGGAAGTATGAGTCAGGAAACGTGGGAGATTGTACAAAACAGAGAAGTGAATGGCATTGAGCTGCAGCTTGCACTTCAGTGTGCACCGCTCATAGCCGGACTCAAGGTGTCGAATCTTTTAAACATCAGCAGAGAGGATTTTTCGGCAGTGAAGGAGATTGTCAGGAACAGTTACATCTCATGGTATCCGTTGCTGGAGCGCGGAAACAAAATGACAATTCTTCTCTATCACAGAAAGAGTCTCGAGCATTATCTTGAGGGAGAAGGCGCGTTGAAGATACTCAGGGAGGCGGGGTATCAGAATCTCTCCTTCGAGGGCATTCTGGAGGAATTTCGGATTCGCTACCGGAGATACATGGAGGAACGGGAAGATTTTCCACATGAGATGGGGGTGCTTCTCGGCTATTCGGTGGAGGATGTAGAGGGGTTCATGAAGTATAAGGGGGATGGTTTTCTCTGTTCCGGATATTGGAAGGTGTATGCGGATAAGGAGGGAAAACAGAGGCTGTTTGCAGATTTTGAAAATGCAAAGGAGAGGATGATACGGCTTCTCTCTAATGGAAGCAGCATGGAAGATATCATGGCGGTCTGCGGCAGGCAGCTGCAAAAGGATGCGATACCGGTCAATTTTACAGTATAAGTACCTGATATGCAGGTGGAAAGGAAGGAAAAATGAGCAAAATTCAAGTAGTTTATTGGACACAGGGAGGAAATACACAGGCGATGGCGGAGGCTGTCGGCAAGGGAATTCAGGAAGGTGGAAAAGAGGCGGAGGTGGTATTTGTCAGTGACGCTTCTTTGGACGAACTGAAAAATGCGAATGCATTCGCGCTCGGCTGTCCGGCGATGGGGGCAGAGGTAATTGAAGAGAGTGAGATGGAACCGTTTGTCTGTGATGTGGAGGCATTTGCATCCGGCAAGACGATCGCACTGTTCGGCTCCTACGGCTGGGGAGATGGTCAGTGGATGCGCGACTGGGTTGACCGCATGACTGCTGCGGGAGCGACAGTGTTAAACGGGGAGGGCGTCATAGCTCATGAGACCCCGGACGAAGGCGCGCTCGCGGAATGCGTCGCAGCAGGAAAACAGTTGGCAGCAGTATAGAAAGAGGAAGGCACGCTTAAAGGCGTGCCTTTGAATTTGTAATCGAAGTGAGGCAGAAATTTCATTCTTTTCTTTCATCAAAGCGTGTCGAATATTTGGCAAAAGCTGCGGTGACATCTTTTAGGTAGGTACGACCAATCTGCGTTGTCAAATGGTTTGACAACACGATGGTATTGCCGGAAATCTTATAAATATGAGTCATATTTACAATGCAGGAACGGTGGGTTCGCACAAAATTTGTTGGCAGACAATCGATAATATTGTTCAAGGTTGAGTACTGGCAAAAATTACCCGACACCGTCAGTATATCAACATAGTGAAGGTTGCTGGAAAAGGTCAGAATATCCTTATAAGGAATCCGTACAAGTTCTTGTTTGTTTCTATATAGATAGGAAGTTCCGGTGAGGTTATCTGCGATTTCATCGAGACAGAGAAAAAGAGGTTCCGTTTTTACCGGTTTCAGCAGATAATTCATGGCGTGGACTTCATAGCCCCGGAATACATATTCCCGAAAAGCGGTTAAGAATATGATTGGCTTCTGACAGCCCTCACGCCGAAGTCTCCTGGCGACATCGAGTCCGCTGATTCCGTCCATTTGAATATCGAAAAAGAAAACCGAATAGGAATCATAAGAGTCAATTGAATTTTTGGCAAAAAAGTCTTCGCCTGAGCAGTATTCGAAGTATTCTATATCAAAATCTCTTTCCAGACTCCAGTCGGATAACTTACATTTCAAGTGTTCTGCTTCTGCCGTTTGATCTTCAAGAATCGCTATTTTCATCGTCATGGGACACCTCTTTCATTGGAATCATAATGTGTACGCGAAAGATAGAATCGGATGGAGTGATCTGTATGATACCATCTGCACTTTCGACAATATCCGCTACCCGCTTCAAGCCAATTCCATGCTCCGCACCACCTTTGGTGGATGCATAAGTTTTATTTTTTACTTTTAAAACACCGTCAAAACTATTTTCGATGTGGATTAAAACCATGTGTTGAAATGGTTTGATATAAAATTGAATAAATGGTTCACGATCCGACGCAGCTTCACTCAGGCGGTGACAGGCTTCTATTGCATTGTTCCAAAGATTGCCTAACAGGGAAGAGAGCAATATTGCGTCGAGGGGAAACTCTTGCGGTGCAATGACAGAAAACTCTACCGGAATCCCCAGCTTTTCGGCATTACAAATTTTGGAAGATAAAATGCAATCAATTGCTGTATTTCCTGTCGATAGAAGATGATGAGTCTGCTCGATAGAATGGTGATAATCCTGAATGTACGAGAGCAGATCATTGCTGCGTCCATTGGCAGCGAGAGATTGAATGACATCTAGATGTGTCTCGATGTCGTGTTTCATTTCGCGCAAGGATTCGGTTGTCTGAATCAGATTCTGATATTCTAATTCCTCCAGTTCGTGCATTTTCTGCATTTTCTGCAAAATCATATTAACTTCCCTTGAGTACCCCAATTGGTAAATGTACAAAAGAAGAAACAGAAACAGCATGATAAAGCAAATGTTCACTAAGACCATACTTGAAGTGAATGAAGAATCATGGAACTTTTCTTCCGATTTTACTGTCAGTATCAGAATGTAATGTCCGATTGAAAGGCCGGACATAGAGATGAAAAAATATCCCACTTTTTGCGGGAGGGATAAAGATATCTTTTGATACCCGGCATTGTGGAAGAGGAAAATAAAAACGGCAATCAGTGCAAGGTAGAGTATGGAAATCGGAATTCGGAGTGCTCCGCCGACTAATAGTTCAAGGGAGGAAGCACCTGAAAAAGTAAGGGGAATAAAAAAAGTGATTGTTTCTGCAACGATGCAGATGACAGAGTACATAAATCCCCAAAAGATTTTCGTGATTGCAGAGTCCGAATAAAATAGTAATGCAAACAAAACCTCTAGAATGCAGCAGGTGCTAAGTGTTACGATGGATGTTACGTTCCAGAAATTCATGATGCACAGGATTACAAAACGCGCAGACAGGAAGGAAAACTGCAACGGAATGCGATGTTTTAATGTATCAGTAACATGAAGCTTTGTACATATAAAAATGTAAAAAAGCAATAGTTCCATAAAGTTGATAAAGTATTCCCAGATTGAAGTATTGATTGACATAGAAGCATTCCTTTCAGATTTTTGTATTGATGTTCAGTAGTTAAATCCTCTGTAAGTTTAACATCAAAAAAAAGGCTTTACAAGCGAAAATCGTGTCGTTCGTGCTGGTAAAAGCTACGTTCGGGTAAAAAAGTTTGAAAATATGAAAAAAACTGTTATATTTAAGATGCTGCGGCAAATAAAGATATGGATAAAAATGTCGGAAAACGAAGGAGGGGAAGTCGATGAATAATAAGATGGCGAATACGGCACTTGAAGAGGGAGGTGCTAAATTATTGCTAAGAGCATTATCGGCTGTTGCCAAAAAAAATGCAACGTCATTATGTAAGGGATTTATATATGAACCAGAGATACCAAAAAAATTAAGAAAATAATCGTGGGAGAATAAGATGTAATCCATGAAGACGAGTGGCAAGGTTTCCTGTCACTCGTTTTTGTGTGTGGATATTTTTTTTACAACAATTAGAACACAAGTACAAAAAAAGGCATACATAATGGAACTACTGATGTTGATTGGCAATATAAGAGAGGCAAGTGTTCCGAGTATAAGAATAAATATGGATATAATCTTATGCGTTCGGCGCTCCTTCTTAGAGAGAATGAGTTTCGTTGAATCGATTGGAGCAAGTAAAAGGCATACAATAATGCAACATGAGGAGATGATTAATATAGGCATCATGCTTAATTTTACAGATTGAATGATTAGCCAGTTAGAAATGCCTAGAAGCGAGCTGGTTAAAATGCAGGTAAATTGAGTTGGAGCATGAAAACCTCCGGCGTGATGGCGGAGAATTATAAAGGTGATAATCCAACAAAAGGTTTCTAAAAGAGAGTGAGTAAGAATACTCCACAGAAAAAGAATAAAAACAGTGATGGCGGTATTAAGAAAACACTCTAAGCCATAAACATATATTTCTATTTGATCTTCGTCTTCGGAAATTCCAGAATGATTGATCAGCCAATTTACGATTTTTTTAGAATATGCAGTTATCATCAAAGTATTCCTTTCATAGTTTTAAACCCTCTGTAAGTTTAACATCAAAAAAGGAGTGCTACAAGTGAAAAGTGTCGTTCGTGCTGACAAAAGTTACGTTCGAGTAAAGGTGGGTTGAAAATAAAAAAATGTTTGTTATATTAAAAACACTATGGTAAATAAAGTTTTGGACAAAAGGAATTGTCAAAAAAACTAAGGAGGGGGAGCTGATAATCAACAAGAGTTGCTTCCACAAAACACACAATTACAATTTTAGGAGGAAGGAATTATGTTTAAAAAATTATTCAAAAGAACGGCTGCAATATTAGCAGCAGCAACAGTAATGATGGGAACAGTTGGAAGTACAGTTCAGGTGTTGGCGGCAAACGTAAAGGATGCAACATATTCAATTTATGTAAACTCATCGTCCGGTTCCTTTAAGGAGGTTGCATCACGCGATAAACAGAACAGTACAAAAGTATATGTAAAGCTTGATTCAGCACCGTCACTATATACTCAGGTCAGAGTTTATGGAAATAGAAATACCTCAGGTTTTTATAATGAGACTAAGGGAACGACTGCAAGGGTACAAAGAGGCGTGGCGTCTAGCATAACAAACTATTGCTACGAAAACAGAAATTCGAACTATACATATGTATTGGCGAAGTTGAAATTCCGTTCCGGCTCATCGGCAACAGGAACAGTGGCAGGTGTTTGAGCCCGGACAGCACAAGAAACTATACGGTTGTCAATTAAGATTTAAAAGATATGGAAACTGTGAGAGGGATATATGATATATCCCTCTCATATAGCGAAGGAGCATTTATGAGAAAAAAATTATTAGCAACGGGACTTCTGACGGTTACGCTTCTGTCGGCGTGCGGGAAGGGGGATGCGCTCAGCGGCGCAGATTTGTCAGAACCGGAGGTTGACACAGAAGTTTACACAGAAAACTTGGAGATAAAGGATGCGTCGGAAGTGGTGCCGATGGGGGAACCATTTACAGACCCTTTTGAGGAGGGCAGTTTGAACTACACAGTACAGGGGTGCAACGTCTATCATACTTTGGAGGAGGCAAAAGTGGAGAGGGATATGCTGACGGAGCCTTATAACAATTATTTTTCAATGGAGATGCATGATCAGTATCGGAATATCTCTGATTTCGTGAACGAGGATGGAAGCGTTGTTGATACCCACGAATTTGTAGTATTAGACATACAGATAGAAAATGAAGATGCGGTTGGGAGGGAAAAGAAGAACGAATTTAATATTATGAATCTTGCCGTCCGGGGAGGAAAAGATGTAAGCGAGTATTATGTGGCATATTTTAGTGAAGCCGGAAAGGTAAATTCGGAGCAGACATTACACTATGAGCTGGAGCAGGGAAGCAGCAAGAACGTAAGACTTGGCTTTTTTGTGCTGAAAGAGGATGTGGAA
Source organism: uncultured Roseburia sp. (assembly GCA_964495195.1). Classification (GTDB taxonomy): domain Bacteria; phylum Bacillota; class Clostridia; order Lachnospirales; family Lachnospiraceae; genus Roseburia. The sequence continues at coordinate 16,989 of CAZBUW010000041.1, read as the reverse complement.
AACATGGTGGGAGCAATCTATGGTGGTTTCGAGGACATCCAATTTGCAATAAGAGAATGAGACGGAGGAGCATATGCAGATTAGAACGGTTAAGACAGAAATAAAGAAGGCCTGTCACAATAAAATGACAACGGTCACATTGATACTGGTATTGGCATTGACTCTCTACCATGCAGTGACAGTGATTATCAATTACAATTCATTTTACTCTTATTACAGATTGCAGACGGAGATTGTAAACCAGATGATTACTTCGGAATCCCTGTTCTGCCACTGGCTGGGAACGGATGTTGTATCGTTCCCGACAAGCGCGTTCTTCTTTCTACTGCCCGTTGTCGCTGTTTTGCCGTATGGCTGGTCGCTTGCGTCGGAAATGAATTCCGGATACACCAAGAATATGCTGAGCAGAATACCGAGAAAATCTTATCTGCTCGCAAAGTATATCGCGAGTTTCATCTCGGGAGCACTTCTTGTTTTTATCCCGCTCCTTGTAAGTCTGCTGGTGTTGGCATTATTTCTTCCTGCAATCCGTATGGAGAGTATCTATCCGTATGGAACAATCGGGCAAGGGTGTATGTGGGCAGGAATCTACTATGAGCATCCTTATGTATACTGTGTATTGTATATGCTGTTAGACAGCGTGTATGCAGGGTTGATGGCAACAATCAGCACCGCCCTCTCTTTCTTTTTGAAAAATAAGGTTGCAGTTGTGTTAGCACCTTTTTTTATCATGCTTTTGGCGGACTATGTGGATGTAAATTTTCTCAATGGTGGCGAATATTCGCCGATTAAGTTTTTACAGGGGTTACCGGTGGCGAATGACTGCTATGGATCGGCGGTTTTTCTGATTGGAGCTGCAATCTTTGCAGGTACATTTGGAGTACTGTTATATAAGGGGAAGAACTATGAAGTTTTGTAAACTGTTGAGATACGACTTAAAAAATGGCATTGGGCAGAAGCTTTTGATTTATCTGCTATCCTTCGTGGTTTGCGTTATATTTATGGGAAGTTTTTATTTTAATTTTGTGAGCCGGAGCGGTGAGTTTGCAGGTGAAAAATCGCCGCTCACGATTGCGAATCTGTTGTTTTACCTCTTTCAGGGGAAGGAGCCATTCTCCCCGGAGATGGGAAATGCGTTTGTGTTTCCGGTGGTCTGGCTGCTTCTTTTTTTACTGCCTGCCTATATTACGCTGGGGTATCCGTTTCAAAATCTGACGAGACAGGGAATACAGGTAATTATGCGTATCGAGAAGAGAAAATATTGGTGGTTGTCAAAATGTGCATGGGTGGGATGCTGTACAATCTTATATTTCGCCCTCTGCTATTTGGCAGCCACACTGTTTTGTCTGGTATTTGGAATCGATATTTCATTTCAGTATGCAGAATATGTGAATGCGGAGATGTTAGATATGCAGTTAGAACACTGTACTGAGGGACAGGTGATGATGCTGGTGGTGATTCTTCCGGTCATGACTTCTCTGGCGATAAATCTTTTACAATTGTGTCTGGGGTTCTTTTTTCAACGTGTTTATTGTTTTGTGATTATTTCAGTGATTCTGTTTGTCTCAACATATTTTCACACACCGATTGCAATCGGCAATTTCGCGATGGTGAAGAGAAGTATTTATTGTGTGGAGAATGGGATGAACTTCACAGATGGATTGTTGATTGATTCCATGGTTATTGCGGCAAGTATCATTGTGGGACTTGTCAGAATAAATAAGTATGACATTTTAAAGAAGAATTGTTAAAGAGGAGGGATGAGATGATTCAGATAGAAGATATGAGTAAAAGCATAAAGCAAAAGACGGTGCTCGAAGAGATAAATCTGACCTTGCTGGATGGAAAAACATATGGATTAAAGGGAATCAATGGTTCTGGAAAGACGATGCTGATGCGGGTGATAAGCGGGTTGATCTATCCGACGAAGGGAAGAGTGCTTGTGAATGGAAAAGAACTTGGAAAAGATATCTCATTTCCAAGCCGCATGGGATTGTTGTTGGAAAACCCATCATTTTTGGATGCATACACAGGTTATGACAATCTGAAGATGCTGGCGTCATTGAATGGTCTTATTACGGACGAGGAAATAAGAAATTCGCTGAAACGGGTGGGATTAGAACCTGATGACAAACGTAAATACAGAAAGTATTCGCTCGGGATGAAGCAGAGGCTTGGCATCGCGGCGGCGATTATGGAGAGACCGGAGATACTTATTTTAGATGAGCCGCTAAACGCGCTCGACACAGAGGGCGTGCGGCTATTTTCCAAAATAGTCGAAGAAGAAAAGAAGCGGGGGGCACTTATCATCCTTGCATGCCATGAGGAGGAGAAACTAAAAGCGTATGCGGATGTGATAGTGGCGATGGAAAACGGAAAAATCATGGAGGGTCATGGGAAAAATCTATGAGACAATTGCAAAAGCCGATAAAGGTGATTTTGACTACAATAATAAGTGCACTGCTCATCTTGGCTTATATGTGGAGATATCGCGCAGTGAATCAGGAATTACAGGCGGCGCCGGTGCAGGAATATTCCATGGGGGAAGAAGTGGAGATGGAGCAAGATATTTTAATCAACTACACGATGGAGGGGTATTCCATCAAGGTGAATCAGGCGGAAGTATTGTCCTACGAAGAGTTCCTCGAGAAATACGACGCGGAGGATGAATACACCCACGTTCCGGATAAGGTATATGATGTCGAAGTCACGTTAAGAAATATAGATGCAAAGGAAGGAACCGGGATTAATCTGTCGGAGCTTTACATTCAGGGAGCGGCAGTTTGCGAAGGGGTGAACATCGATCTTTTAAATCAGGCCAACCCTGACTTAAACGGTGCATACGCCATAGCGTTGCGCGAGTCCTCCGCCCTGACGCTCCATCTGCCGTTTAATCTCTATGAGGAGCATTTCAAAAAAAGCGTATGGAGAAATCTCGATGAATTTCCTATGAATTTCGTGGCAACACTTTACCCGACAAAAAAAGTCATTCATTTATCAGAATAAAGATGAGAAAACGAGTGGAAGGATTTCCTTCCGCTCGTTTTTTTAGTGTGCCCGACGGCGCACGTCGCAAAGGGAAATGTGGAATCCGCTTCGTAGAAAATTCGTGCCGGCAGTTTGGAGACGGATGTGCCGTGTCCGCACCAGACGGAATTTGGGTAAATATTGTGTTTTTCCCTGATATTTATACTTTTTTTCAAGAAAAGCAGTGTAAAAAAGGGGGGCATTTGGGTAAAAAATAAAGTTTTTTCGCGATTTTACCCCGAAATAGAACAGATCATGGGTAAATAGCAGGAAAAAATCAATATTTACCCAAATGGCTTTGCTCCCCCGCCCCCAGGCGATCGCGAAACGCTGTTTTTTCTTGCCTGTGTTATACAACTACAAAATGATTGTGTATGATGGAGAATTATGGTCGCCAAAAATATATTTTTGTGCTATATTATTGATAGGGTGCCGGGGCCGGAAAGGACTGATGAAAATACGACAAACACAACTTGCATCAGCCTCTTTCTGCCCCCGACATATTGATAGAAAAAGAGTAGTTTTCGGGGAAGAAAAGTGAGATAGAACATGGAAAAAAGACGCAGGAGCAACATTGCAAAAATAATTCTCGGAGTGGTATTGATTGCAGGCTGTCTTTGTCAGAACGAACCGATACAGGCGTCGGAGGATAACGTGGTGTTCGGAACGTTCAAGGAGACGATCCGGATTGGAATGGATAAGACGGATGGGTATCTCTCCTACAACAAGGACGGAAAAGTCGTGGGGTACGATCAGGACTATCTGCAGACCGTGGCAAATATCACCGGATGGGATTATGAATATGTGGAGATTGAGGATTATGACGACGGTCTGGATAAGTTAAAGAACAGGGAGATTGATTTGCTCGGACACTGTCTGTTGACGGAGAAAAATCAAGAACGGTTTTCATACAGTGCCTATTCCTATGGGACAGAATATGCGACGTTAGTGACGACAAAGGAGAATGAGAAGTATGATTTTGAAGATTACGACGCCTTCCGTGGGATGACAGTTGCACTTGTGAGAGATTATACAATAACAGACTGTTTTATGGAGTATATGGATGAGCATAATTTTTATGTGAAGCCGGAGTACTGCAATACGCCGGAGGAAGCGCTCGCACTGCTCGATAGCGGGGAGGTCGAGGCGGCGGTCATCAGCCTTATGATGTGCGGGGAAGACTACAAGATTCTTGCGCGTTTTGCACCGAATCCCTTTTATTTTATGACATGGGAGGGGAATGAGGAGATTTTAACCCGCCTCAATGAGGCGATGCAGAGTGTGAAAATTGCATATCCGGGATTGGAAAACGATCTGATGCAGACCTATTGTCCAAGATATAATTACCAGTTCTTCTCAGCGGAGGAAAAGGAGTTCGTCAAGACGTTAGGAACACTTAAGGTCGGCTATATTCAGGGGCGCAGCCCCATCTCGTTCTGCGATGAGAAGACGGGGGAACTGGCGGGAGTCACCAGGGATATCTTTGATGAGATACAGCGGATATCGGGGCTTCAGTTCGAGTATGTTCCAATCGGGGAGGGTGAAATAGGATATTTTTATATCCGGGAGAATGACCTCGATTTAATTACAGGCGTAGAACTCAATGCGGTAAACCGAAGGTCGGACGGATTGGTGATGAGCAATCCCTATTTTTCTTCGCGCAAGGTGTTTGTGGCGAGAAACGGGCTGAACTTTGACAGGAACAGTGTGCTAAAGGTTGCTCTTTCCACCGGGTCACAAACGCTTTCAAAAGTTATTTTGGAACAGTATCCGAACTTCGAGATTGTCGAGTACAATACGGTGGAGGAGAGTTTTGAAGCGTTGCGCTCAGGCGAGACAGATCTGTTGATTCAAAATCAGTACGTGGTTGAAAACTGGCTGAAACGTCCGAAGTATGAGCAGATGAGAATCATACCTGCGGAGGGGATGGATGACAAACTGTGTTTTTCGATGGTTCTGTTTGAAGATAAGAACGTGGAGGATGAGATTCAGGTAATCAATATTATCAACAAGGCAATTTCACAGATTTCAACGCAGGATATGGATAACATTATCGTGACGGAGACGATGAGAAATAAGTATCAGTACACGCTGGCAGACTTTTTTTACTATTACCGCGGAAGCATCGGGATAGGTACCGTCTTTTTGGTTTTTCTGCTGGGGACGGGATTTTATATCATGAGATTGAAGGGGAAGCAGAATGCGCTGCGCCGTGAGGAGGAGCGGAGAATTCTGCTTCAGCAAAAGCGCTACCAGCTGATTATGAACGGCTCGGACGAAATGATTTATGAGGTGGGAGTGAAGGAGGATTCCTGGATATCATCGCAGCAGATGCAGACAAAATTCGGCTGGGAACTCCCGAAAAAGATTGATAAGATTGATGTGGAACACCTGATGAAGATTTTTCATGTACATCCGGAGGATGAGGAGATTGTGAGCAAGGCGTTCGGCAGGATTATCGGGGACAGGACGCCGGGTGAGATAGAGGTGCGCCTTGAGACAAAAGAAAAAGAATATATCTGGTGCAAGGTGTCCTGCCTGCCGCTTCTCGATGACGAACAGGAATTTGTCTCCGTTGTCGGCAAGATTGAAGATGTGGACTGCGAAGTCAGGGAGCGGGTAAAGTTGAGGATTCAGTCGAGGACGGACGGGCTGACCGGTCTGATCAACAAGAGGACATTTATCGAGGAGACGAAAAAATATTTGTCCGAGCACACCGCGGTCGCCACGGGAATTATTTTTATCGATCTGGATCATTTTAAGGATGTCAACGACATCTTAGGCCATGCGATGGGGGATTTTGCCATCCAGAAGTCCGGACAGAAACTTCAGGTCATCTTTGCAAACTATGATTTGGTGGCGAGGTTCGGCGGTGATGAGTTCTGTATTTTTGTCAAGGACATTCCGAGGGACACATTGCTCGACAAGCTCGGCTGGGCGGTGGATAAGTTGGCGGAGGTATTCGACAATGAGAAGGACAGCGTCATGGTGACAGCCAGCATCGGGGCAGTCTACTGTCTTAAGGAGGGGATGGATTACGAGACGATGTTAAACATCGCGGACTCGGCAGTCTATGAGGCAAAGCGAAAGGGAAGAAACCGTTTCGTATTAAAAGAAGAAAGATAGAGAGGAAGAAACTACAATGAATTTTAAAAGAAGAAGAGAAGAAGTGTTGAGACAGATGGAGCCGAACTCCATTTTACTGTTATATTCAGGGATTGAGGTGCACGTGAGCGCGGATGAGTATGCGCCGTTTGAGGCGAACCGAAATTTCTTTTATCTGACAGGGCTGCGCAGGGACAAGATGGCGTTATTGCTCGACAACGCGGCGGGGAAGCCTTGTGCAAAACTTTTTATCGAGGAGGCGGACCCTAAGACGGAGCGCTGGTACGGCAGAAAAGTCACCGTGGAGGAGGCGAAGAAAATCACCGGAATCGACGACGTTTTTTTTATCGATGATTTGGAATCCCGTATTGATTTTATCATGACACGGGAGGATGTCGACGCCATTTATTTTGACACCTACCGCCATCAGCTTGAGGATTTGCCGGATTACAATCTGCAGAAGGCGAATGAGTTTGCCGCAAAATATCCGGGGGTTAGAATCCGCAACTGTTTTCCGATTATCGCACAGATGAGAATGCAAAAAGACGAGGACGAGACAGCGCTCATCCGCGAGGCAATCCGCCTGACGGACGAGGGATTGCAGAACGTTATGAGCCACCTTGCACCGGAGATGAAAGAGTATCAGGCGCAGGCGGATTTTGAGTACAGTATCATGAGAAACGGAGCGGACGGTGTCTCTTTCGCGACAATTGCGGGAAGCGGTGTGAATGGGACGATGCTCCACTATGAGACGAACCGGGATATCTGCAAGGACGGCACACTGCTGCTCTTAGATCTCGGCGCAAAATATCAGGGCTACTGTGCGGACATTACCAGAACCTATCCGGTCAACGGGACATTTACGGAGCGACAGAGACAGGTCTATGAGATTGTGCTCACAGCGAACCGCAGGGTCGCCGCGGAGGCAAAGCCTGGTATGACCACAGTTGAACTCAACGATATCTGTAAAAAAGTTTTAGCGGAGGGATGCATTCGCCTTGGTCTCATCGAGAAGGAGGAGGAGATTGGAAAATACTACATGCATGGAGTCTCCCACCATCTTGGAATCGATGTGCACGATGTGACCGTGGATGCAAACCGAAGACTCCGTCCGGGCGCCGTCATCACAGATGAGCCGGGACTTTACATTGATGAGTGGGAGATTGGAATCCGTATCGAGGACGATCTTTTGATTACGGAAGATGGATGTGAGTGCCTGTCCGAGGCAGTCATCCGAACCCCTGAAGAGATTGAGACATTTATGAAAAATCACAGTATGTAAAGAAATGTTAAAAATTATTTTTTAACATTTCTTTAGAGAAAAAGGGGAAAGATAAAATGAATTTTGAATTTTGGAAAGAATGCAAAAATCAGGATGTACAGATACAAAAATATTACGAGGAGCTGTCGGAAGTCCTGTTGCAGGCGGAGAACTGCTATTGGGAGCAGCCGGTGGAGTGCGCGATGCATTTGCAGGATGCGGCCGTCATCATCTGTAAGGTCTACAACAGATTCTTTGGGCTGGATTTTCCGGAGGATGCAAAGCTGTCGGAGCGGTTGTGCTACAACGGGGATGATGTCCACGATGCCAAGGTGAGCCACTTTTTGTGTGCCGTCCGCGATGACCAGAGAAACGAGTTGAATCTGATCCGTGCACTTGGCGACGACTGTGTTTTTTTGAAGGAGCACCCGGAGCACCGCGATGCGCAGGCGGACAAAATGTATCTCGATGTCAAAAAGATGATGATTGCAATGATGGACTGCCTGAAGCATGTGCTGATTCTTGTCGATGGGAGGAGCGATGTGGAGGAGCTCGGGTTCGACGAGGATGAGGTGCCGGGCGAACCGCCGCAGAAGCCGCAGGCACCGGCTCGTGAGAGGAAGTCTTTCTGGAAAAAATTCAAAAAGTAAGAAGGAGTCGGAGCATGTCGTATTTTCCAATGTTTGTGGAACTGCAGAACAAAAAGTGCCTTGTCGTGGGTGGCGGCAGCGTCGCCCTCCGAAAAATCCGGGTGCTGCTGGAATTTGGAGCGCAGGTTACCGCAGTGGCGCCGGATTTTTTAACGGAAGTGAGAGAACTTCCCGGCGTTGTTTTTTTGCAGAGAGAGTTTGAGGCAAAAGATTTGTCCGGCATGCAGCTTGTGGTGGCGGCGACGGATCGGAAAGAGTGGAATCACCGTATCGCCGAGCTCTGTAAGGCGGAAAAGATTCCCTGCAATGCGGTCGATCAGATTGAGGACTGCACGTTTATCTTTCCTTCCTATGTGAAGGAGGGCGAGGTCGTGGCAGCTTTTTCGAGCGGGGGAACAAGTCCGGTTATCACGCAGTATTTAAAGGAGGAGATGAAGCCTCATTTGAGTGGGACAATCGGAAATCTCGCCGCGTGTCTCGGGTCGCTGCGCGCGGAGGTAAAGAGTACGGTGCCGACGGAGGCAGAACGCAAGCGCTGTTACCGGGAGATTTTAGAACTGGGACTGGAGTGGGACGATGTGCCGACAGAACAGGAAATCAGAGAGATTTTAGTAAAATATCAGAGATGGTAGACGGAGAATAAGCAGGATAGAGGGAAGAAGAAATGGAGCGTACGAGACGTTTGAGAAGCAGCGAAGCGCTGCGCGGGATGGTGAGAGAGAATCATGTGAGAGTGGATGAACTCATTTATCCGATGTTTGTAATAGAAGGAGAAAATATCTGTAACCCGGTGGAGTCGATGCCGGGGATCTGCCAGTATTCGATTGACCGGCTGTGGGAGGAGTTAGACCGCGTCCTGGAAGCGGGCATCCGCTCCGTGCTGCTGTTCGGGATACCGGCGCACAAGGATGAGGTGGGAAGCGGAGCCTACGACGAGCACGGCATTGTGCCGGAGGCAATCCGCTATATCAAGTCACAGGAGCGGTACAGAGACCTCGTCGTCGTGGCGGATGTCTGTCTCTGCGAGTACACCTCACACGGACACTGCGGATTGATTCAGGACGGTGTGATTCTAAATGATGAGACGCTGCCGCTTCTGGCAAAAGCCTCCGTCAGCTACGCAAAGGCGGGCGCTGACATTATCGCGCCGAGCGACATGATGGATCTGCGCGTGGCGGCAATCAGACAGGCGCTTGATGAGAACGGATTTGTCAATATTCCGATCATGGCTTACAGCGCCAAATTTGCCTCCGCTTTTTACGGGCCGTTCCGCGATGCAGCTCACTCCGCACCGGGGTTTGGCGACCGCAAGACCTACCAGATGGACCCGGCGAACGGCAGGGAAGCCCTGCGCGAGGTGGAGGAGGACTTGAAAGAGGGAGCGGACTTAATCATCGCCAAGCCGGCGATGGCCTACATGGATATCATCAGGGATATCACGAACAACTGCAACGTGCCGGTTGTCGCCTATAATGTCAGCGGCGAGTACGCGATGGTGAAAGCGGCTTCGGCAAACGGATGGATTGACGAGAGGAAAATCGTTATGGAGATTATGACCGGGCTCAAACGCGCGGGTGCGAAAATGATTATCACGTACCATGCGCTCGATGTTGCACGGTGGATAGAGTAATAAGTATGTGCAGAAAACAGGAGGCAGATATGTCAGATACGAAGTCGGGAGAATTATTTACAGCGGCAAAAAAACATATCCCGGGCGGGGTCAACAGCCCGGTCAGAGCGTTCGGTTCCGTCGGGAGGACGCCGCGTTTTATCGCGTCTGCAAAGGGAGATAGAATTACGGATGTAGATGGAAATGAAATGATTGATTACGTCTGCTCCTGGGGGCCGGGAATTTTAGGGCACGCCCATCCGCAGGTCATCGAGCAGGTGAAGAGAGCCTGTGAGGACGGATTGACCTACGGCGCGCCGACGGCGAAGGAAGTGGAACTCGCTGAACTCATCGCGGAGCTGGTTCCGTCGATGGAGGTGAGCCGTCTGGTGAGTTCGGGGACGGAGGCGGTCATGAGTGCAATCCGTGCGGCAAGGGGCTACACCGGGAGAGATAAGATTGTAAAATTCAAGGGCTGTTATCACGGTCATTCCGACGGACTCTTGGTGAAGGCAGGCTCCGCCGCGCTCACGACCTCGGTGCCGGACAGCGCCGGTGTGCCGGCGGACTACACGAAGAATACTCTGGTGGCACTCTATAATGACAGGGAATCGGTGGAGGAACTTTTTGCGGCAAACAAGGACTCCATCGCTGCGGTCATTGTAGAGCCGGTTGCGGCGAACATGGGAGTCGTCCTGCCGGAGGATGGATTTTTGGAATTTTTGAGAGAGATTACGAAGTGCCATGGAGCGCTGTTGATTTTTGATGAGGTCATCACGGGATTCCGTTTGGCGTTGGGCGGGGCGCAGGAGTATTATCACATCACGCCGGACCTCACCACATTAGGAAAGATTGTGGGAGGCGGAATGCCAATCGGAGCCTACGGCGGAAGAAGAGAGATTATGCAGGTCATCTCCCCGGACGGCCCGGTGTATCAGGCGGGGACTCTCTCCGGTAACCCGATCGCCACGACCGCGGGCATCGAGACGCTAAAGATATTAAAGAACGACCCGGCAATCTATGAGCGTCTTGAGAGGAAAGCGGAGCGCCTTGCGGACGCAGTACGCAGGGCAGCTGCCACGTCGGGAAGCGCAGTCTGCGTCAACCAGATTGGCTCGCTGCTCAGTGTCTTTTTCACGGGACGGGAAGTGACAGATTACGAGAGCGCCGTCTCTTCCGATACGAAGCGCTATGCCGAATATTTCGGCTATCTGTTAGACCACGGAATCTATGTGGCACCGTCTCAGTTTGAGGCGATGTTTCTCTCCGACGCCCACACGGATGAGGATGTCGGGGAGACCTGCAGGGTCATCGAAGGATTTTTCCGGGGATGATCAGACTGCGCTTTGAACTTTAAATAACTGCAACTCGCTGTTTAGTGTCTGTGCGCTTGCCAGCAGTTCCTGACTTGCAGCGGAAGCCTCCTCCGCAAGCTGGGAGTTGTTTTCCACGGCGCCGGAAATCTCCTGTACGCCGGAGAGAACACTCTGCAATGTCTCTGCCTGGGTCGAGCAGTCCAGGGAGATGGCCTCGGTCATAGACACATGCTCCTCTCCGTTTTTGACAATCGTCTCAAAGAGGTTTGCCGTGGTGTGCGTGATAGCGGCACCGTTGTCGACAGCGGACAGGCTTGTGTCAATCAAAGCGGATATCTTGTGGGCCGCCTCGGAGGAAGCCTCCGATAGAGTGCGGATTTCCTCCGCAACCACGGCGAAGCCGCGCCCGTGTTCTCCCGCTCTGGCTGCTTCGATGGAAGCGTTTAAGGAAAGGAGATTGGTCTGGCTTGCAATCTGGTCAATCATGCCGATGATACCCGAGATTTCGCGTGAAGTCTCCTCAATGCGGTTCATGGCAGACGAGAGCTCCTGCATTCTCTGATTTCCAATGTGAACCTGTTCATTGTTCGCCTTGCTGGCGTTTGACATCTCAGTGGCGGAGTCAGCCACTTTTTTCACTGTGGTATTCAAGTCCTCAATTGTCGCTAACAATTCTTCGACGGAGGCGGCCTGCTGCGTGGAGGAGGTCGCTAAGGTCTGCGAGATGGAAGCCATTCCGTCCGCGGCGCCCGACACATCGTCGGCGGCATTCTGGCTTGACAGCAGGAAGTCGTTGTAGCGTGAGGTGATATCGTTGACTGCGTTCTTCATTGGCGCAAAATCGCCTATAAAATCAATATCAATACTTGCTGTCATATCGCGCTCTGCCATCTGGGCGAGAACTTCATTTTCTTTTTCAATATAGGTGCTGATCTTTGAAATCGTGTCATTCAATGCGTTGCTTAAGGTGACAAACTCATTGTCCCCCTCTAAGGTGATTTGAGATTTCAAATTGCCCTCGGACACTTTCGTCAGTCCGCTCACAATCGTATTGACGGAGTCCAGGATAAAGCGTGTAACAGCTTTTACGGTCAGCGTGCCTACGGCAATCGCGATAATCGAACCAATAATCACGAGGAAATTGTTGGTTATGATAAATGCGTTCACACGCGATACATAGAGCTCCTGCTTGCTCTGCAGAACCGTCTGGATGTCCGCAAGCGAATCGTCGATGGCGGAGGAAGCTTCCCCGTTGTAAGTGGAAAAAATGGAGGCGGCTTTCTCCTGATTACCGTCTGCAATCAGGGAGGCGATGGAGGCGGCATAATCACCATAGTCGGCGATGGCAGCCTGCATCTCGCTGATGCATGGAAGAACTCCGTCAGAAGTCACCGGATCGTCCAACTCGTGGACAGCTGTCTCCAATTCAACGAGGCCCGCCGAAATCTCCTCAAGTAAAAGAGCGGTGCTCTCCTCGTAGGAGGAGGCGTCCGTATTTCCGAGCACGGCGTCGTAAGTGGAAGTCTCTAAGTCGTGAATCTGTTCCTCGATGGCATTCGCTTTTTTACTCAATGTAAGGGGGCCGTCCACCAGACGGTGGAACATGTAATTGGTCAGTTGCAGTCCGAGGTAGGACAGGAGCACGATAAGCATGGCTCCGATAATCAGGCTGCTGTATGTCTTTTTCAGGGTTGCGCCCAGAGGACGTCCTGCGAGCTTAGAGTAGTAACGTTCTCCGGCATTCGTGTGATAATTCTTTTTCATGGTGTTATCCTTTCGTAAGAGGTTGTATACCTCAGAAAACTATACTAAATGGAAAAAGGAAACTTTTTCCAAAACGAACCTGAAACATAGTACAATAGTAACGTTTGAATGTCAATACTCTTCACACAAAATTCAGGAAACTTGTATACAAGCAAATGGGAAACACACGATATAGTGGAGTGGGCAGGGGAGAAAAAAATAGTAGGTGGAAACTTTGGACAAACGTGTTACAATAGGTCAGAGAAAAAGTATGAAGGAGCAGTCAGATGCAGTTTGGGTTTATCGGAATCAATTATAAGAAGGCACAGCTTGAGATTCGTGATCGGACATCCTTCACGGACGGAATGAAGATGGAATTTATGCAGAGGGCGGAGGAGATTGGTGTGAACCAGTGCATGGTTCTCTCCACCTGCAATCGCAGTGAAGTGTATTTCTTCTATGAAAAAGGAGAACAATTTAAGCAGATAGAAAAGCTCTATCAGGAAATGTTTCCGGAGGTGGAACTGCAGGGATACCTGATTGGCATGGAGGGAGACGAAGCCCTTGCCTACCTGTTCCGCATCGCGGCGGGGTTAGAGTCGTTAGTGCTCGGCGAGGATCAGATTTTAGGACAGGTCCGGGAGGCGGCGGATTTTTCCAGAGCGATGGGACACAGCAAAAAACAGTTGAATAAGGTAGTGCGGGACGCCGTCACCTGTGCGAAAAAGATTAAGACGGAGTTGAGAATCAGCGGGCATCCGCTCTCGGTCAGCTACATCGGGATACAGAAGTTGAACGAAATCTGCCCGATTGCGGGAAGGCGGGCGTTTGTAATCGGGAGCGGCAAGACGGCTGTCCTCGCGCTGAAATATCTGTATGAGTATGGCGCGGGGGAGGTTTTTGCGTGCAGCAGGAACTTAGAGCATGCAAAAGAACTCGAGAATGAGTTCGCCGCCATCCACATCGTGCGCTATGACAAGCGCTACGAGGTGATGGGACAGTGCGATATCGTCATCTCCGCGACCGCTTCGCCCCATCTGGTGGTGAGAAGGAACGAGTTTACACCGCAGCATGAGATGACGTTTTTAGACCTTGCCGCACCGCGCGACATCGACACGGCATTTGAGCGGGAGCCGCTTGTGCACCTGATTAATCTGGACACGCTCCAGCACATTGCCTGTGAGAATCGGAAGGAGCGTGAGGCGCTTGTCGCCGCGGGCAGTGTGATGATAGAGGAAGCGTTATCGGAGACGAAGGAGTGGCTTCTTCTGAGCAGGGTGGACTCCACAATCGAGTCCCTGCAGCAGCGCTGCAGCGATATCGTAAATGACAGCTACGAATATCTAAACCGCAAGATGGAGCTCGACCACCGCGAACAGAAGCTGCTGCGCAAGGTCTTAAACGCATCTTTGCAGCGTCTTTTGCGCGAGCCGATTCAGGAATTGAAACACTTAGAGACGAGGGAGGAGCAGGACCGTTACCAGGAGCTGGTCAGCCATCTCTTTCAGATTGAGAGGGATTCGTTTTCCACCGGGAAAAGAGAGAGGAATTGCGATGAATTATAAGATTGGAACGAGGGGCTCAAAGCTCGCGCTCGCACAGACAAACTATGTTTGTAGGAGATTACAGGAGGCATACCCCGGGCATTCATTCGAGATAAAGATTATCCGGACAAAAGGCGATCGCATCCAGAACAAGCCGTTGAATCAGATTGGCGACAAGGGGCTTTTTGTCAGAGAGATTGAGGAACAGATTTTAGCGGACGAGGTGCAGATTGGTGTGCACAGCATGAAGGATATGCCGACGCTTCCGGCGGAGGGACTGCTCTTTGCGCGGGCGTGGAAGCGGGAGGACCCGAGGGATGTTCTGATTCTGCGGGAGAAAGAATCGCTTGAGGAGCTGACGGATGGCGCGGTCATAGGGACGGGCAGCATCCGTCGCGCGGTGCAATTGCAGCAGTGCAGACCGGGGATTCGCACCGTAGATATCCGCGGAAATGTGGACACCCGGCTAAAGAAGATGGAGGAGCAGAAGTTAGACGGCATCATTTTGGCGGCGGCAGGACTTCACCGCCTGGGGATGGAGGAGCGGATTACGCAGTATTTTTCCGTGGAGGAGATGATACCGGCGCCGGCGCAGGGGACGCTCGCCTTGGAGATTTCGGGAGAGCGGCCGGAGCTGTCGGAGATGTTAGACGCCCTGTCCGATGAGGAGACAGAATTTGCGACGATTGCGGAGCGCGGTTTTTTAAGACGTATGGACGCCGACTGTCACATGCCAATCGGCGCTGTCTGCCGGAGGATGAATCAGGAGGTCTGGGAGCTACGCGCCCTGTTTGGCAGAGAGGGTGAAAATGTGGTGCACACTGCGGTTGTGCGTGGAACCGACCCGGAGAGACTTGCGGCGGAAGCGGCGGAATGGCTGCAATAGGACAGACACAACTTGGAGTGGCAGCTTTTGACACGCGAATCTGATTTACAAAAAACAGAGAGGAGACGAAGCATGGTATCTTTGATTGGCGGAGGGCCGGGCGCCGTCGACCTGATTACGGTCAGGGGACTGCGGCGCATCCGGGAGGCAGACTGTGTGATTTATGACCGCCTCTCATCCCCGGAATTACTGCGCGAGGCGGGGGCGGACTGTGAGCTCATCTATGTCGGAAAAGAGAGCCGCAATCACACGATGAAGCAGGAGGAGATCAACCTTCTCCTCGTGGAAAAGGCAAAACAATATACAAATATAGTTCGATTGAAAGGGGGAGACCCCTATGTGTTTGGCAGGGGCGGTGAGGAAGCGCTCACGCTGCGGGAGCACGGAATTCCCTTCGAGGTGGTTCCCGGTATCAGTTCTTCCATCGCGGGGCTTACCTACGCCGGAATCCCGGTGACACATCGCGGTGTCGCGGCGGGATTTCATGTTGTGACAGCACACAATAAAAAGGACGAGCTCGCCGACATTGACTTTGCGGCGATGGCGGGGGGGAAGGACACCTGCGTTTTTCTCATGGGACTTAGCAAAGTGGAAGAGATTGCCGGGCGTCTGCTCAAAGCGGGGATGTCCCCGGACACCGCAGCGGCGGTCATCTCACAGGCGACGACCTGCAGACAGAGAACCTGTGTGGCGCCGCTTTCTTCCATCGCGGCACGCGTGCGGGAGGCAGCGTTGCCGTCCCCGGCAATCATCGTTGTGGGGGACGTGGTAAACTTGCGGGAGCAGCTCAATTTCTTTGAGGAGCAGAAACTTTTTGGCAGACGCTATCTGATTACAAAAGTAGGCAAGGAGGAAAGCCGTGTGGCAAAGCGGCTTAGGGAGCGCGGTGCAGAGGTCGTAGAACTTGTGACAGGTGAAATCCGCAGGCGCAGGCTGTCCTTAAAAAAGGAGGAACTCTCATCTGTCGATTATCTGGTCTTTACGAGTGCGAACGGCGTGCGGACTTTTTTTGAAAATCTGCGGGAGAGCGGTCTTGATGCCAGAAGCCTCGCAGACTGCACGGTGGCGTCCATCGGGGAGCGCACCTCGGCCGCTTTGGAAGAGAGGGGGATCTGTCCTGACATTGTGCCGGAGCGCGCCTGCGCCAGAGCGCTGATGGAGCTTCTCGCCCCGCGGGTGAAGCCGGAGGAGACACTCTGGTATGTGAGGGCAAAGGAGAGCGACGATGCAAATCAGGAGGTAATAAAAGACAAATGTAATTATAAAGAACTGATCTGCTACGAGAATGCGAACCTCTTAGCGGATGGAGCGGCGGAACAGCTACTGCAGGAGGGATTTGACGGAATCTTTTTTACCTGCGCATCCTCCGTCAGACGTTTTTTTGCGGGAAGGACGGGCTGTGACATTCCCTGCTACAGCATCGGGGAGAAGACGACAGATGCGCTGCATGCGTGCGGTGTCAGAAGAATCGTGCAGGCGCCGGCGGCGAACTTTGAGTCGCTTGCGGATTGTGCAGAGATAAAATAAGAAAGAACGAGGTAGAGAAAAATGATGAATCCAGCAACATTGATGAAAATGATGGGTGCAAAGAAAAAGTTCGAGGAGAACCATCCGAAATTTCTGGCTTTTATCAAGGCGGCATTCGGAAATGGTGTGGTGGAGGACACGATTATTGAAATCAGTGTCACAAAGCCGGGGTGTGAGACCATCACATCCAATATCAAGGTGAAACAGTCGGATTTAGAGCTGCTGCAGGAATTGCAGGAGCTGGCAAAATAGAACGGACAGAACGTAATAGGCTCTCGGAATCTTGAGCCTCCCGACTAAGATTCACCGGTCGGATGAACC
>CAZBUW010000040.1:0-27384 GCA_964495195.1 uncultured Roseburia sp. | reverse complement strand
ACCGCTACGAGCGACAAGTAGCAAACGCGTGCCCTGCGGGATATTGTCTGTATTGTACAGCGGACAATAAGAAAAATAGAGTTTCGCAATCGCCTATTTGCGACTACATTTGCAGTAGATATTCCATCAGTCTGTGCCCCTCTGAAATAAAATTCTTCGTATCGGACGCCTCCCTCTCATTGTAATGCCAGCTATTGCTCTTTGGGGCAGTGCTGTCATACAACAGATACGGCACATTGTCCGCGGAATGCGTACGGATGGAGATTGGGGTCGGGTGATCCGGCAATACCACCATGCGGAAGTCCTCGCCTGCCGCGTTAAGTCCCTCCACAATCGGTCTGATAATGCGCTCGTCGAGGCGCTCAATCGCTTTGACTTTCTTCTCCACGCTCCCCTGGTGTCCCATCTCGTCCGGTCCTTCCAGATGTACATATACAAAATCATACCCGTCTTTTGTCAAAACGTCAATCGCTGCCTGCGCTTTTCCTTCATAATTGGTGTCGAGTCCTCCGTTTGCCCCGTCCACGGTGATGACCTTCATGGATGAGCCGACCGCGATTCCCTTCAGCAGATCGACCGCGGAGATCATCGCCCCCTTCCGGTTGGTCTTCTCCGTAAACGGAGACAGGACCGGTTTCGTTCCCGCACCCCAGAACCAGCAGGAGTTAGCCGGGTTGAGTCCCCTCTTTTTGCGCTCGACATTAATCGGGTGGTTGACTAAAATATCATAACTTTTTTTCATCATATTGCGGAGATCGTCCTGTGCCGGGAGCTTATCTCCAATCTTCTGCCCGAGCACATCGTGCGGCTGCACGAGATCGACAACTTCGCCGTGATCCCAGATCAAACAGTGGCGATAGCTGGTTCCCGGATAAAATTTGTAGGTGTCCGTCTCTAACTCTTTGCGCACCGCCTCCAATAAAACTGCACAGTCCTCCGTGCTGATTTCACTCGCACTGTGGTCGATAATAGTACGGTCTTCGTAGTTGTCTTCCTCCTCGGAAAGTGTCACGATATTGCAGCGCAGAGCCACGTCGGTATCCTTCATCGGCACTCCGATGGAGAGCGCCTCGAGCGGTGAGCGCCCCGAATAATATTTTCTCGGGTCATATCCTAAAACAGAGAGGTTGGCAGTATCGCTCCCCGGCTTCATACCGTCCGGAATCGTGTGCACCATTCCAATCTCCCCCTTCATCGCGAGTTCGTCCATCATCGGCGTCTTCGCATATTCAAGCGGCGTCTTTTCCCCTAAACTCTCAATTGGAAGATCTGCCATTCCGTCTCCTAAAATCACTAAATATTTCATAACCATTCCTCTTTTCTTTTTAATCGACAAAGAGCCAGGCAATACGCCTGACTCTCCCTGAATCTGTCCTTACGCAACACGAATCATCTGGCAGATACCGGAAAGCTTTGCGGATTTCTCCTCGTACTCTCCCTCTGTCATCTTCTCCGTCACGAATCCAAGTTCCTCTGTCATGCCCTCTGCCTCCACATAGGTAACGCTTCCAAACACGGACTCCACCTCCGCTCTGGATGCCTTCGCACGGACGAAGAACCGGTTGCTCAGTTTTTTATAATCGACGAGTTCCACTTTTTCCTGATTCCATTCCACACTGATGTTAATATTCAAGTGTTTTGACATCTCTACAATATCCGACACAACAGCGCTCGCAGTCGGAAGTTTTCCGGCGCCGCTTCCGTAGAACATGGCATCCCCTAACACATTTCCGTGGATGAAAAATGCGTTGAACACATCATCCACATTGTGAAGCGGATGGGAGACCGGAAGCAGGAACGGAGCCACAAGAGCGGAATAACCGTCCTCCACCTTTCTGCTGGTCGCAAGAAGCTTAATCTTACGGTTCATCGCCTTCGCATACTTGATGTCAGTTGCTGTGATTTTTGTGATTCCCTCCGTGTGAATATCCTCAAAATCCACCTGCTGTCCGCAGACTAAAGAAGTCAGAATGGCAATCTTGCGGCAGGCATCATAACCCTCGATATCGGCAGTCGGATCCTTCTCCGCATACCCTTTTGCCTGTGCATCCTTAAGCACGTCGTCGAAATCGGACCCTTCCTCCGTCATCTTTGTCATCATGTAATTGGTCGTCCCGTTGACAATCCCGGTAATCTCCTCAATCTGATCCGCTGTCAGGCAGGAATTAAGTGGACGAATAATCGGAATACCACCGCCGACACTGGCCTCGAACATGAAGTTCACACTCTTTTGCTTTGCGAGTGCAATCAGCTCTGCGCCCTTTGCAGCCACCAATGCCTTGTTCGATGTCGTGACATTCTTGCCTGCCTCAAGCATAGCTTTGACAAACGTATAAGCAGGCTCCACGCCGCCCATCGTCTCTACGACAATCGCCACTTCCGGGTCCTCCACGATGACTTTATAGTCATGCACAATTTTTTTCTCCATCGGATCTCCCGGAAAATCTCTCAAATCCAGCACATATTTTACCTCAATCTCCTGATGTGCTCTCTTTGCGATGCTCTCCTTATTGATGGTCAATACTTCCACTACACCGGAACCGATGGTTCCATATCCCATTACAGCTACTTTAATCATGATGTCCTCCACTTTCTTACTTCTTTTTCTGGCAAATGCACGCGGCACTTATTCCCTCGCCAAAATCTTCACATAGTGTATCCCTGACAGTTCCTCTATGTGACTTACCATTTCCGTAACATCTCCGGTCTCCTGCAGCACATCGATACTGAACGTCAGCGATGCAATCCCATTGATCGGAATACTCTGGTGAATCGTCAAAATATTTGCATGAAACCGCGCAATTACATTCAGTACAACCGAAAGCAACCCCGGCTCGTCGTCCAACTGAACTACCATTGTAATCGTTTTTCCTTTTGTCGTCTCATGAAACGGAAAAATGTCCTCTTTATATTTATAGAAGGAACTCCGGCTGATTCCCACCGTCTCGGCCGCATCCTGCACGGAGGCTGCACGCCCTGATTCTAGCAGGCGTTTGGCTTCCACGACCTTGAGCAATACCTCCGGGACCGCCTTTTCCTTCAAAACATAATAAGCTGTCTTCTCTGACATATTTACTCATGCCCTTTCCCATTGTGTTTTTTGTACGCTTACAAGTGTCCTCATGACGAAGATGATAACACAAAGAGGCTGCTTTCGCAACCTCTTTTTCACTCCTTAGGTATTCTCTTTCGATATACCAGCTATTCCAACGTGTACTTTTTAAAATTTATGTCCGCCGCCGCCGTGCGTTCTTCCACTGCTGCTCGTGTGCGTGCTGCTTCTGCTGCCTCCGCCGCTGCTTCCGCTGCTTTGCTGGATATGGTGGTGTGTGACGAACTTATTGACCAGATGGTCCTTTTTCACCGACAACTCCAATGTTCCGTCGCGGTGCGCATCATATTGATAGGTGCCGAATTTGAGACGATATTTTCCGACGATGGCTGCCCAGCAAATCACGCCTGCCAGACCGCCAAAAAGCAGTGCGAGCAGCACGTCGTAAAAACGGATACTGTGATAACGGCTGACCGCTCCTGTCTCCGTGTCATAATTGTACTGTCCGGATGGGATTCCCGCATCATAAGCATCGCGGACGCCGTCGACCATCACGCGAAAACACGCCGCATAATCACTGTTTCCGGCCTGCGCAGCCGCATCCTCCGTGATAGAATCAATTCGCGCATCCGTCAGATAGCGGATGGCAATTCCGGATGTGGAAATGTAGACTTCCCGGTTGTCCATGTCGACTAACAGTACGATTCCATCCTCCTGTTCGGTGTGCGCATCATAGTAATCGTCCGCATATTCCATCGAACTCTTTCCGCCTGCGTCCCCGGTCGTCAGTGCATAGACTATCCATCCTGTATCCTCCATGAGTGCATCGACCTCTGTCTCCAAAGCCTGCACCTCTGTCTCCGACATCAGTCCGGCATCATCAACGACGTTTGATATCTCCGCTTCCGCACTGCCCTGTGCGGCGTTTGCAACGCCCGGAAACAGAAGAAGCATCAACGTCAAAAGGGACAATAGCACTCTTTTTCTCCCTGAATCTTTTCGTGTCACCATATGAAAAATCCTCCTAGCAATACCGCCGCAAAGACAGCGATTCCGGTCAGAATGCTGGTAAGTACGACCTTTTTCGTATCGACCGGAAGCTCTCCGCACACCGATCCTGTCTGTCCGTTCATCGAGTAATAATAAATCTTTCCGTTATTTCCCTTGTAGGTCACAGTCCAGACCGGGAGCAGCACGTAGGACCACTTCTCTCTCTTGGCTGCAAAGTGGGAACTGCGGACACTGACCGTGTTGTATCCCTTGATGGTATCGCGCATCATTTTCTCCGCCTGCCGGCGCATCTCATTCTGCACCTTGCCCATAATCGCATTCTGTTCAATGTCTCTTCGCTCCGCCAGAAATCCTGACAGATAGCCCATCTTAAACTCCTCTAGTTCTGAGAACTGATACGGCATGACGCCGTTTGCAAGTTTGGCGTTCGCCTTCTGCAGCGCGTTCTCCGGATAATTCTTAAGGCTCATTTCCCCTGCGCGGGACACCGCATACTGGCTGGTCTCCGTATACTCTTCCCGCCCTGTGGTCCAGGTGCGGATTGATTTTGCCTCCGCCTCCATGTTTCCCGCAAGATCCACATCGTAGAGCCAGTAGGGAAAATAGACTCCCGTTATGCTCTCAATCTGGCGCTTGTCGAAAAAAGCTTTCGGCACAAATTTTTTGGTGCTGACATACTCTAAGAATTTCTTCTGTGCAATCTCCCGGTTGATTTTAAACGGAAGGATGCGGTCCGGAAGGTACGTCCCCTCCAGCTTCTTCCCGAGTACGACCGGATTGTGGCAGTAGTAGCAGAAAGTCGCCGCCGTCGTCGCATCCGTCACAATCTCGGCTCCACAGCTCGGACAGGAATAGAATACCGCCTTCTGCGCATCCTGCTCCCTGCTCTGCCCGCTCTCTTCTGTCTCCTCCTCCGGCATCGGCGCTTCCTGTTCCTTGGCCTCCGCCGGCTTCATCGCATCAAGTTCCTCCTGCGAAAAAATAGAACTACAATATTCGCACTTATAAGCCTGTGTACCCGGGTCAAAAATCAGCTCTCCATCACAGTTCGGACATTTAAAACTAATTGCTGCCATCTTTAATTCCTCGCTTTTCCACAATTGCTACAGAAATTTCCGGTGTTCGTCTGGCCGCACTCACATGTCCACTCGCCTGCTGCCGGTCTCGGTTTGCCACAGTTGCCGCAGAATTTTCCGGTGTTCGTCTGACCGCACTCACATGTCCAGCCGCCTGCTGCCCCTGCCATTCCTGCTGCTCCTGCCATTCCCATCTGTTGTCCATTCATTCCCGGCTGCTGCCCGTTCATTCCCGGCTGTTGTCCGTTCATTCCCGGCTGCTGCCCGTTCATTCCCATTTGTTGTCCGTTCATTCCCGGCTGCTGCCCGTTCATTCCCATTTGTTGTCCGTTCATTCCCGGCTGCTGTCCGTTCATTCCCGGCGCACCGACCATCTGGTTTAAGGATTCCATTGAGGTGTTGAATGCATTCATTCCCATGCCGACTCCCATAAATCCTGCCATGGCTCCGCCTGCGTTGCTTCCCGCATTCTTGATTCCCTCCGTGATATTCTGAACAGCCTGTGAGCGCAGAATTGTCGGGTCGCTCATGATAGCCGCCTCATTTCTCTTGTTGATGAGTTCCTGTGATTTCTCATCGTAGGAAATGCTTGCGAGGGCTGCTGTCAGAATCTCCATACCTCTGTTCTGGGACCATTCCTCGTCTAAGACGTTTGACATCTTCTGTCCCAATTCAACTGCTTTTGAAGTTACAAATGAGATTCTGGTTCCCTCTGCGGACATCTGGTTGATGGCAGTCTGAAGCGCCTGCAAAAACTCTGCCATATAGTTCTGCATCAGAGGCTCCGCCTCCATGTGATCGGCATTGCGCTCCACGACCTCCGCATAGAATTTTAACGGATTCGTAATCTTAAATGAGAACGTTCCATGTGCTCTCAAAAAGAGCTCTGAATTATAGAAGGTATCAAAATAGTTGATAGGATTTCTGGTTCCGAATTTGATTCCCTTAATCTCCTGCAGATTGATAAAAAATACCTTCTGCTCTAACGGCGTCTGTCCGCCAAAACGGATACGGTCCCACAAATCTTTAAACGGTGCCGCAAACTGACCGTTAAAGAGGGACGGCTGCGAAGAGTTATCCACTTTGTAATACCCCGGCTCTGCCGTGTAGTCAACGATTTTTCCACCGTCCACTAAGAGCATGAACTGATTCTCATTGACCTGGATCATGGAGCCGTTCGATATTGTATCCTCCGTTCCCTTGTTATCTCCTTTGCGAATCTTGACACCCTTGGTAAAGACCGTCTGTCCTCCCATGTCGTCCGCCTTAAAGACCTCTAAATACTGGTCGGCTAATGTTCCGCCGACTGCACTTGCCGCTGCTTTAATAATTCCCATTCTCTATTTCCTCCTCTTATATGTGATGGTAGTCAACCTCATAGAATCTGTGAAGTGACCACACTTTCAGGTTCAGTTCCTCCACGCCGCTTCCGCAGTACTCGCAAAATTTTGCGCCTAAATTGGTGATGGGCGCCCCGCAGTTTGGACAGGTCGTCCCGACTGCATTGTCCATCCCGGCGATTGCCTGATTCTGTATGTAGAGCAGCTCCACGTTGTAACGTGTCTGCTCTAAGCGCTCCTTATCGCCCTCGATAATCTTCCCGTTCTGCTCTTTGTAATGAAGATATTCGATGGCACTCTGGAGCTTGATGATGCATTTTCCCTGCTTTTTCTCATAGTTTGCAATCTCGGTCTGATGAATCCGGATGCGGTCAAAAACCTCCTTCACCCCCTCCGTCTCGTTGGCGTGAATCCGGTTCTCAATCTGGCTGCGCACCTCGTCGGAGGCGTCTTTTACAAGATCCGGATTCTTTTCCTCGATGGCACAGAGAGCACAGGTCAGCATATTCTCCGCCTTATCCCGGAATTCGAGCCAGTTAAAATCCGGAAAATCCCGTGCAATCTGCGGTTCCATCAGA
This sequence comes from uncultured Roseburia sp., assembly GCA_964495195.1. Classification (GTDB taxonomy): domain Bacteria; phylum Bacillota; class Clostridia; order Lachnospirales; family Lachnospiraceae; genus Roseburia. The sequence goes on along the minus strand of CAZBUW010000040.1, from coordinate 20,327 downwards.
CGAGTCATTCCGGTGACGGACTTCGGCGTGCTGGCAAGCTCATCTAACTGCCTGCCGCAGCCCTCCGCAAGATTTTTCGTCCCAAATGCCGCAAGGGAAAAACGTTCTATTTTTTTTCGGATCTGACAGTAGGCAATATAGCCGAGAACCCCCAGCCCTACCACGACTGTCAGCCCGATGATAAGTCCCGTCATTCTTCCGCGCCTCCCATATTCTTCGGACATCCTAACGATAACCACTTGAGATAGCCGTTCATAAACAGACTGATCTTCCCGTCCATGACGCTGTCCACATTTCCGGTCTCAACACCGGTTCTGTGATCTTTTACCATGGTGTACGGCTGCATGACGTAGGAACGAATCTGATTGCCCCAGCCAATCTCCGTGACTTCCCCTCGGATATCCTCCGCTTTCTGCGCGTTCTCCTGCTGCTTTAACAGGTACAGCTTTGCCTTCAACATCTGCATCGCCTTATCCTTGTTCATGTGCTGGGAGCGCTCGTTCTGACATTGAACTACGATTCCGGTTGGAATGTGTGTAATTCGGATGGCCGAGGATGTCTTGTTGATGTGCTGGCCGCCCGCGCCGCTGGACCGGTATGTGTCGACACGGATATCATCGTCGTTGATCTCCACATCCAAATCTTCCTCGATATCCGGCATGACATCACACGAGACAAAGGATGTCTGGCGCTTGCCCGCCGCGTTGAACGGAGAGATGCGCACAAGCCTGTGCACTCCCTTCTCCGACTTCAGATATCCATATGCATTTTCCCCGTTGACCTGAAAGGTGATGGATTTGATTCCCGCCTCCTCCCCGTCTAAGGAGTCCAGCACCTCCACCTCAAATCCCTTGTCGGAAGCCCACCTCGTGTACATGCGATAGAGCATTGCCGCCCAGTCACAGGACTCGGTTCCGCCTGCACCGGCGTGCAGCGATACGATTGCATTATCCGCGTCGTACTCCCCCGACAGAAGAGTCTTGATTCGGATTCCATCGTAGGTGCTGATAAAATCATTCAACAGCTCTTCAATCTCCGGAATCAGAGATTCATCGTTCTCCTCATATCCCATCTCGAGAAGCGTCTCTATATCCTCAAACTGTGCTTTAAGTTTGTCGAAGGTTGCGACATCATCCTTCATGCTCTTTAGCTCCCTCATCTTATGCTGGGATGCCATCGGGTCATCCCAGAAGGACGGAGCCTCCATTTCCCGCTCTAATTCCTGAATCTTCTGCTCTTTGCTCGCCAGGTCAAAGTGAATCCCTCACTTCCTGCAGCGGTTCCCTGTATGTGTTCAGGGTAGTTTTGAATTGATCTAACTCGACCACAGTATTCACCTCTTTCATCATATCTTAGTACTTTAAAAAAAGCCTATATCTATTTTAAGGGAAGCACCTGCATTTCGCAAGGGCTTCCCTCAAATATTTTCGTGATTCGCGTTACTGCTTCACCAAATGAGCAATCCGCTTGCGTAAGCAAGCTTTGCAGTGTGGAGGGACTGTGAATTGTAACTGATTCATTCCTCCGCTAACTTCTCCTCGAGCACCTCAAGTGCTTTCTGAAGCTGGTTGTCATACGCCTTGTCGTACTCTCCCTCCGGATCGCCGGTGTATTCATACTCCATCTCAATATCCGGCTCGATTCCCTCGCCGTGAATATAATTGCCGTTCGGTGTAAAATATTTTGCCGTGGTAAGTTTTAGGGCATCCCCGTCCTCTAAGGTAAAAATCGTCTGCACAATTCCCTTTCCGAAAGTTGTAGTTCCAATCAGTGTGCCATAGCCGTAATCTTTGATGGCTCCCGCAAGAATCTCGGAGGCGCTCGCACTGTCTCCGTTGATCAGAACCGCAATCGGAATGTCCATATAACTTTCGCCGTCGGATGTGTAATCTTCACGGTTGCCGTACTTATCCTCCGTGTAGACCACGGTTCCCTCCGGCAGGATATCATCCAGTATCTGAACTACAGACGTAATCATTCCGCCCGGATTGTAGCGCACATCCAAAACCATCGCTTTCATCCCCTGTGCGGTCAGATCCTCTACCGCCGCCTCAAACTGCTCAGCCGTCCCGGATTCAAACTGTTCTAAGTAGACATAACCCACAGAGTTCTCCAACATCTCGTAGGTCACGCTCGGGAGCTGTACATTCGCGCGCTCCACATCAAAGGAGAGCTCCTCGCCGGTGGACGGACGCATAATCTCTAAATGTACGGTCGTCCCCTCCTCACCGCGAATCAGCTGCACGAGATCCGATACCTCCATGCTGGTCGCATCGACATCATCCACCGATACGATGATATCATCCGCTAAAAGCCCCGCCTTCTCAGAGGGCGTTCCCGCATAGACTTTTGAGATGGTCACGACCATCGTGTCCACATCCTGGCTCAGACCTGCTCCGATTCCATAGTATTCCCCGGTCGTGCTGATCTGAAGATCCTTGTAATCCTGCGGATTGTAATAGACGGAATACTTGTCGCCAATCCCATCCACAAGTCCCGCATAGAGGCTGTCCCTCAGTGTATCTTCATCGACATCCTCGTCCTCATAATAGTATAGGTCTATGTATGTCATCAATTCATTTATCTTTTTCGTTGTATCGGCGTCTAAGATTGCACTCTGCGCACCGACCGTCTCACCCGAACCATTGCCGAAATTTAGCACAATGCTCGTTCCGGTCAGCTTACAGCCGGCAAATACGACCAGAAAAAGTACCGCGATTGTGCCGAAAATCCCTGCCGCAACCCCTTTTCCGAAGCCCTTCTTTTTCTTTGGAAGATTCATCTCTTCCACATTTTCAAAATTCTGTTCTTCCATCCTTTATCCTTCCTTTCGTGCTCACTCTCCTATTATATAAGAAATCCCTGCCGTTTGACAGGGATTTTTCATAAATTCAAAAAAAATTCACTTTTTTATGGTCTGTTCAGATAATTCCACGGGCTCACATAGGAACCGTTTAAGGATACTCCGAAATGCAGGTGGTTTCCGGTGGAGACACCGGTGCTTCCGACCTTTGCCACGACATCCCCGGCACTTACCTTCTGTCCCGCCGAAACACAGGTGGAGGACGCATGCATGTAAACGGTGTAGAGTCCGTTTCCATGGTCAATCATGACATAGTTGCCGCCGGAACTGCTGTAACTTGCCGTCACCACTTTTCCGTCCGCCGCCGCGACAATATCAGCGCCGTAGGCGGCTCCGATGTCAATTCCCTTGTGATTCGAGGAAGCTCCGGCCGTCGGCGACTCTCTCGGTCCGTAGTCACTCGTAATCCGGTAGCTGCTCGGACACGGCCACACAAAAGCACCGCTCACGTACTCCGGTGCCGCAGAGCTGCCGCTTTCCGGTGCCGTGGAACCGCCGCTTTCCTCCTCCGCCTTCTTGGCAGCTTCTTCCTCCGCCTTCTTGGCAGCCTCAGCCGCCTGTATCTGTGCAATCATCTCATTCTGCGCCTGAATCTCCGCCTCGAAATACTCCGCGTCGGTGAGTGCATCGGAGAGGTCATCCTCGATGCCTGCAAGCTGAACTTCCTTCTGCTGCATCAATGCCGCCACCGCCTGCTTCTGGCTCTCCACCTCACCCTTCATCTCCTCGAGCTCCGCGTACTCCTGCTGCAAAACCGCCTCCATATTGGCAATATTTGTAACCGTCTCCTGATATTCTGTCAGCTTCCCTCTGTCATAAGCCTCGATTGCAGCGATATATTCCGCCGCATTCAAAAACTCCGAGAAACTGTTTGCAGAGAGCAGCATCTCCATATAGGATTCCGTTGAATTTTCATACATGAACTGAATGCGGACTTTCATATCCGCATACTGTATCCGCTCCGTCTCCTGCGCTGCAGTAAGTTCCTCCTGCGTGGAGATAATATCATTGCTCTTTTGCGTCAGATCATTCTCTAACGACGTAATCTGGGCTGAGATATCCACAAGCTGGCTGTTCAGATTCCTGATGCTCTCCTCCACATCCCCCTGGGAATTCTCAAGCGTGTCAATCAGCTCCTGCGCCTTTTTTAAAGATTTCTCAAGTTCTTTTTTCTCCTGCTGCGCCTCAGCAAGGCTGCCTGCCATAGCCGTCTGCACCCCGTCTCCAAATAGGCAGGTACTCATCATTACGGCGACAAGTATAGTTAAAATGCGTTTTACAAAAAATCTTTTCTTCATACCTTTATACTTTCAAATGCTTCTTTATGGTGATCTTACTTCCGACAAACCCGATTCCAACCCCAAGAATCAACGATACAGGTACGAGTGTCTGAAAGACCTCCCCGACCGGGAGGAATTTCATCATACTGCTGATAAACGTAAATTTGTCCCCAATATATTCAATAATCTTGCCATAGAGGAGATACAAAAGTCCCAATGGCAGCGCGGAACCGATTAAACCAATCAAAATTCCCTCCACCACAAACGGTGCGCGCACAAAATAATCGGTTGCACCGATCAATTTCATAATTCCAATCTCTTCCCTCCGCACGGAGATTCCGACCGTGATTGTATTGCTGATCAAAAAGACGGACACCGCCAGAAGAATGAGGATAATTCCGGCCGAGATATAACCGATGAGTTTGTTAAAGTCCGTCAGTGTATTTGCAACGACCTCAGACTGCTTGACGTCACGGATTCCATCCACAGACTTCAGATAGTCCACTAACGTCTGCTGCATGGAGATATCGTTCATATAAATCTCATAACTGGCTGAGTTCGCCAGAGGGTTGTCCTCCGCAAAGCTGCTCGCCGCCTCCTCGTTTCCTCCGAAATAAATGTCTTTGAACTCTTCCCAAGCCTCGTCAGCGGAGACGAACTCTCTCTTCGAGACCTCCACACGCTTGTCAATCAGTGTCCCTATCTGGTCAATCTGCTCCTGTGAGATTCCCTTGTCAAAAAAAACCGTGATGGCGACTCCCGACTCTGCATCTTTTACCATACTCTGAAAATTCTGCACGATGGAGAAGAACAGGCCGAACAAAAAGATGCAGGCTCCCATTGTGGCGATGGAGGCGAGTGAGAACATCTTATTTCTCCAGATGTTGATGAGTCCCTGCTTCAGGCTGTAAAAAAAAGTGCTAATCCTCATTGTCCTCACCACCCTTATTGTCTTCCACAACAACACCTTTCTTCATTCTGATTACTCGTTTGTTCATGCTCTTCACAATTTCCATGTTGTGAGTCACGACTACAACAGTAGTACCTTTTTCGTTAATCTCCTCAAGGAGCTTCATAATCTCCCACGCGTTATTATTGTCGAGATTACCGGTCGGCTCGTCCGCCAACAAAATCTTCGGCTCATTGATGAGCGCCCTCGCAATGGCAACTCTCTGCTGCTCCCCTCCCGAGAGCTGGCGCGGATAAGAGCGGTATTTCGCAGCGAGACCCACCATCGACAGCATGACCGGCACATTTTTCTTGATGGAGCGGTTCGGCGCTCCGATTACCTTCTGTGCAAACGCCACATTGTCGTAGATATTTCTGTCCTTTAACAAGCGGAAATCCTGAAATACGACGCCGATGTTGCGCCGGAATTTCGGGATCTGCTTGTGTTTAATCTTATTTAACGGTTTCTCGTTGATTGTGATGGTTCCCTCAGTGGGTTCTAACTCTTTTAAAAGCAGCTTAATCAGTGTCGATTTGCCGGAACCGCTGTCCCCGACGACGAACACAAACTCCCCTGCCTCAATGTTCAGACTCACATCATTTAAGGCTGGAACCCCCGCCTGATATGCTTTGCTGACATGTTCTAGCTTAATCATGGTACCTCCTAACTCCTTAGTAATCCAATGACTCCATATACTTCATATATTTTACGACCATGAGCGCGATTTTGAATGTGATGGCATCCTCGAAGACGCGCAAATCGAGCCCCGTGAACTTCTGCAGCTTGTCGAGACGATAGACTAACGTATTTCTGTGAATGTAGAGCTGTCTCGATGTCTCAGATACGTTCAGGCTGTTCTCAAAGAACTTATTGATGGTTGTCAATGTCTCCTCATCGAAATCATCCGGCGATTTCCCGTCGAAAATCTCTTTGATGAACATCTTGCAGAGCGGAATTGGAAGCTGGTAAATCAGACGTCCGATTCCCAATGTGGAGTATGCAATTACATCCTTATCCTCAAAGAAGATCTTTCCTACATCCAATGCCATTCTCGCCTCTTTGTAGGAGCGCGATACCTCCTTGATCTCGTTGACGATTGTTCCATACGCGACATGAACATCCGCGTCCGCATCGGAACGGAATAAGTTCACGATGATGTCCGCCGTCTTGTTCAAATCGTCATATCCTTCATTATCTCCAACTTCCTTGACAACTATGATATTTTTTTCATCGACCGCTGTCACAAAATCTTTGGACTTTCCGCCGAAGATACTGCGGATGCGCTCTAATTCGTTGCCGTCCTTATCCCTGTTCGTCTCCACGATAAAGACAACGCGGCGCACGTCCGTATCGATGTGAAGCTTTTTCGCCCTGTTGTAGATATCAACCAGCAAAAGATTGTCCAAAAGAAGATTCTTGATAAAATTATCTTTATCAAAACGCTCCTTGTATGCAACAAGAAGATTCTGTATCTGAAAACTTGCAATTTTACCGACCATGTATACATCATCGCTGTCGCCGTTGGCGAGCAGAATATACTCTAACTGATGTTCGTCGAACACCTTGAAGAACTGACAGCCGTTGACTACCTGACTGTCCGCCGGTGACTCTACAAATGCCTGTGCCGGCTCAATATACTCATCTGCCTCCGGGAATGTAGCTGCAAGTACTTTTCCCTCCACATCGATAATGCACAGGTCAATCCTTGTTATTCCTTTTAATCCATCAATCGTATTTTGAAGTATTTGATTTGAAATCATGTCTATGCTCCTTTTCTTCCCGCCTGTCTAGGCAACTTTCACAAAAAAAATGATAGCTTTTTTCCGCTATTATCTCTAACTAATTTGTATTTTAATGCAAAACATCAAAAAAAGGAAGAGGAAATGCACATTTTTTATGCATTTCCTCAACTTTTTTTCAAAAAAAGCGTTTTTGAGGTCTATACATTGTGACGAATCATCACCTGTGCTCCAAAAATCCCTCGCCGAGTACCTCCGTGGCATCCGATACAATGACAAACGCTTTTGGATCAATCTGTGCTACGATGTCTTTCACATTCACAATCTCGTTCTTGGATACAACGCAATACAGCATACACTTTTTATCGCCGGAGTACATTCCCCTCGCATCGAGCCCTGTCACTCCGCGGTCAAGCCTGCTGAGAATCTCTTTTGCGACCTCCTCATAATGGTCGGTAATAATATAGGCAACCTTGGAGAACTTGAATCCCTCCAACAGCATATCGGACACTTTATTCGTGATATAAATTGCCACAATCGCATAGAGCGATGCCTTCACGCCGAACACATAGAGACCGCAGACAACGACCAGACCGTCCAGAATCTGCATAATCTGCACGATGGAGTACTGTCTCAATTTGTGCTGAATCAGCGCAGCCACCATATCGGTTCCCCCCGTAGTCGCATGGGACATCAACACCATTCCCATACCGGTGCCGCCGATGACCCCTCCAAAAATTGCCGCCAGCATATAGTCACTCTGCGCTAAATCGACAGCCGGAATGACATAGAGCCATGCGGACAAAAGGAGTGTCCCCACCAGGGTTCTCCCGATAAATTTCTTTCCTTTTATAAAATAGGCAATCACAAAAACCGGAACGTTTAACATGAGGTTGGTAAACCACAGCGGAATTCCCCCCTCGAAAATCTGTTCCGTGACTGCTTTAATCACAATTGCCAGACCGGAGAATCCTCCGGTTACAAGATTGACCGGATCATAGATGCACTGAATCGACATCGCCACGAGACCGGTGCCTAAAATAATGCAGATATAATCCATCCATACGGATCTCTTATAAAAAAAACGACTACTCATCTCTCGCCTCATTCTTCGCATCATATTTCAAGATGCTGCTCTTTAATTTTCCACGGTGAACCAATCTCCGAACTCTATCTGCCAGCCCTAATTTTCTATGAATCGGAAGACTTCCCATTCCATACCAGATATTCGCGTTCATCTTGTCCTTGTATTCCCAAAAAAAATGTTCCTGCATCGGCGACGGCAGGATTGACACGATAATGTCCGGCGTCGCAGAATTCAATTCGTTGACCACCGCATCGAGTGCACCGACACAATCCTCGAGCGCATAAGTGCCCGCGATGACAATCTTTTTAAAATCCTGCTCCAATTGTTCCTGCGCCTTCGCCACCTTTTCGGCTGACTCTCCAATCAGATAGACACTCTTTCTATTGCGCTCCACCCTCTTAAAAAATTCAAAGAAGAAATCATTCTCCTCCGTCTCCCGGATGCGCTGCATCGAACTCGACTCTGTCGCCTGCAGAATCTCCTTCTCCCCTACCACTGCAAGATCAAGAGATTCAATCACATTGCGGAGCACCTCATCGTTCTCCGCTTCCATCAGCATCTCCATCGAAATGCTCTCTATTGTATTTAAGACATTATTCCCCAGATAAGTCTCCACACACCGGATTGCCTCCCGGACTGTGTGATTATCCAGGGATAAGCCTAACACATCTATCTTTTTAATCATATTGCACCTGATGTACCCATTCTTTTATTTTTAAAAAATATACGCATGTAGTATAGCAAATAGATTGTATTTTTTCAAGCGCAAAGTCATATCCTGCCCTCTATCCACCATTTTATTAAATTATCTGACATTTTATTCTCTTTTTTTGATTTTTTTGGCACTTCAAAAGTCAATTCTTTTTTTCGATTTTCTTTCAAAACCAATAATTTTATTATTATTCAACAAAACAACTGTTCTGTTTTTTTACTATGTAAACCATGTTTTTACTCCTTTTTATTGTGGATAATGTGTATAACTTCGTGTATAACTCGGTTTTTCTTGATTTTCTTGCTTTTAATTGTGGATAACTTTTCCTCAGCTTCAATTATTTTTGTTTATTTTTTTTCTCGATTTTTTTGTTTTTGTGCAAATTGTATATCCCGATTTCACCCAACCTCTTTCCTAATTCAGAAAATCGGCAAGGAGTCCTGCACAATCGGGCAGGGGAGGTTCACCACTCCTGCCCGCCCGCGTCAGCCGCGTGCCACAAAAGCGGCAATATTTCCTCTCCGCGAGCTGCGCATCTCCGCGGAGCGTTTTTTTATCGAATAGGATTTTCCTATTCGATAAAAAAACAGGGGACGCTCCCTTTCGGGTGCGTCCCCCTATTTCTCGTATCTCTAGAAAATTCGTCTCACGCAGATAATATTCTTGTAGTTTGCCGGCGATGTAAATTTGATACCGGTAGATGCTGTGCTGGCGTGCACAATGGTGTTATTGCCAACGTAAATTGCCACATGACCGCTATAGCATACGATATCGCCCGGCTGCATATCCCCTGTGCCGACTTCATATCCAACGCTTCTCATTCCACTTGAAGAATGCGGAAGACTGATTCCGAATGCTGCGTAAACGCTCATTACAAATCCTGAGCAGTCTGCACCGTTTGTCAGGCTGGTTCCGCCGTATACATAAGGATTTCCGACGAACTGGCTTGCGTAATTGGCAACTGCCTGTCCGTTTGACCCACTCGGCGCACTGTAAGATGCTGCAGGTGCGGAACTTGCTGCACTGGATGCGCTTGCTGCTGCTTTCTTCGCCGCTGCCGCTTCAGCCGCCGCTGCTGCTGCCTGTCTCTCCTGCTCTTCCTTTGCAAGTCTGGCTTCTTCCTCTTCCTTAGACTCCGCCTCTACATATTCGGTCCGAAGGCTGACATAATCGGAGGACACATATCCGTCACCCTCCTCAATGGATACTTTTACCCATCCTTCCACTGACTCATCTAATACCGTCAAATCCTCGCCGTCCGGAACCATTCCCAAAACAGCGGATTCTGTCGTCGCCTCGGTGCGCACATACAATGTCGTTGTGTGAACCGTTGCAAGTCTCGTTCCGACCTGTCTTGCGAGTTCTTCATTTCCGACTACAACGTACTCACTCTTCACATATCCTGTCACGGTACCGGATTTAATCTGATACCAGTCACCCTCTGTCGCAAGAACTGTCGCTGCCGAATTGTTGTAAAGTTTACCGAGAACCTCTCCTTCCTCAGACGCAATAGAGCGGATATTGACAAAACTGTTGACCTGCGCAATCGCTATGTCTGTGTATTCCGATGTCACAACCGGTGTCTCATTCTCACTCACCGCTGTAGCATTTGCTGCTGTCTCTGCACTCTGTTCCAGCGTCTGTGTCATTGCAAGCGAAACGCCTGCGTTCAGCATGGCCGATGCACCTGCTGCCGGCGCCGTCTCATTTGACGCCTGTGCTGTCACGGCACTCACATTCAAACTGCTCGTTACTCCTGCCACCGGTGACGCATATGTATTGATTGCACTTCCTGTTACCATCAACGCTCCGGTCATCACACATGCTGCCATTCTTTTTGTGTTACGGTTCATTTCTCGGTTGCCTCCTATCATCCTAAATTCCCCAATATTTGTTACGATTTTATTACATTTATTACGATTATTATAACAAAGCCCACCTATACTGTCAACCCGCAAGCGGCAAAAAATCCTGTAATTTTTTCCCAGTAATTACGAAAACGGGACTGTGCATCCACTTGACTTTCGACAAGTTTCGGATGACAGCCCCTTTCTCTCTGTTTTTATCCTTATTTGATTGCGATTGCCTCAATTTCGAGCATGACATCTTTTGGCAGACGCGCCACTTCCACGCAGCTTCTCGCCGGGAAATCCCCTGTAAAAAATGTCTTATATACCTCATTGATTGCGCCGAAATCATTCATCTCCTTGATAAAGACGGTCGTCTTAATCACCTGATCCATGCTGCTTCCCGCTGCCTCAAGCAGATTGGAAAGATTAGAAAGCGCCTGCTTTGCCTGTGCCGCAGAGCCCTCCGGAATCTCACCGGTCTCCGGAACCACCGGAATAATTCCCGATGTATATACCGTTCCGTTCACTTCGATTGCCTGGGAATACGGTCCGATTGCAGCCGGTGCCTTCTCTGTACTGATTACTTTTTTCATTGCAATGCCCTCTTTTCCTAAAAATTTATTACAAAATAATGTTCAAAAGATATTTTACAGCTTTTACTTTCCAATTGCAATTTCATTTTCAATTTTATAACAGTTCAGCTCATGGCGTATCGCGCATTCTCATTCATGCGAGCATGATTCGTTTGCGCGATACGCCATGGCTGAACTGTTACTTTATTTTACGAATTGCTTTCTCCGAGATTTCCACGCGGCGTTCCTTGTAAAGCCTGCCCACGGCGCGTTTAAAGGCATTCTTGCTAAGCCCCGTCTCCCGCTTAATCACTTCCGGTGACGCCTTGTCTGAAAAAGGAAGCACTCCAGCGAACTCCTCGATAACCTGCATGACCTTCTCCGCGTCGGCATCCATCTGCAGATACGCCTTTTCGCGGAGCGTTATGTCCAACTTGCCATCCGCTTTTACCCGGAGAACCTTCGCCTCAATCACATCCCCGATGCGCAGATGGCTCGTGTCCTCGGAGCGCGGAATCATCGCGGAATAGCGGTCGTCTACAGCCACAAATGTTCCAAAGTTATCGCTGAATTCATAGACGCGCCCCGTCACCACATCATCCTTTTGGTAAGGTGAGTCCTGCGACAGCAGGTCGTACAGCTTCTTCATGCTCGCACAGAGTCTTTTGCTCTTGTCGATGTAGAGCGTCACCAGGACTTCATCCTCCGGCTGCACTTTCATCGTCATCTCTTTATATGGAAGAAAGAGGTCTTTCTCCAATCCCCAGTCTAAAAATGCGCCGATTTTTCCAACCTCCGCCACGCGCAGGACTGCCAGTCCCCCCAGCGTCAGTTTCGGTTCGTTCACCGTCGCAATCAGACGGTCTTTCGAGTCTTTATATAGGAAGACACGCAGTCTGTCCCCAATCTCTGTACCCTCCGGCACCTGTTTTTCCGGAAGGAGAACTCTGTTCTCATCGTTGCCCTCCTCCGCTAAGTAGACCCCGAAATCAACTTTTTTCTTAACTGCTAATTCCTGATACTCTCCTAATCTCATGTGTGTTCCGTCCTTTCTTAAATCCAAATCCCTTCTGTTCCATGCCCCATATCTCCATGAGACCGTTCTGTCACTGTCTGACGCGCTCCGCAAATTCCACGATGGCATATGTGTTTTTTGCCCCGTCCGACATCACAACCGTGACCTTTCCGTCCTCCGCGCTGACACTCGGGAAAATTTCATCCTGCAGCACCGCAGCTTTCCGATACTCTACCCTGATGTTTGCCGTCTCAAAATCCTCCGGCAGATATTCCTCCGCCGCCTGCACATATTTTCCGTTGTTCATGTGGTGGTTCGTGTCGATGTGAAACCTCTGCACCCGGAAGGAAGGCTGCATCTCCCCGGCTCCCTCACAGCTTATTTTTCGCGGTGCCCATTCTCCCGCAAGCTCCGGCTCAAACTTATAGACCTCAAGCATCTTCTCCGTGACCCTGCACGGACGCATCGTCTCCGTGTCCATAAATACCCAGACCGAATTGGCCTGCGCCACGGTATTCCCCGCCTCATCTTCGACGAGCAGATTACGGAATCCATAGAACCCGCGGAACGAATACGGCCAGGTCGATACTCTAATCTTCTCACCCAAAAGCGGATAACGTGCAATCTTTATCTCCCATGAGGACAAAATCCACGCCTGATGATGATCAGCCAGATAATCCACGCCAACCCCAAGACTCTCCGACTGCATAATGCAGCAATCCTGAAAATAATCCAATAGCGCCGGAATGGTCAGTTCCTTCTCACTGTTTACTTCACTGTATCTGATTCTGCTCTCAAAGCTGTACATAACACCGCTTCCTCCCTCTGTCTTATCTTCCCGGCAGTTTTGAATTTGAATTCAGGTGCTAAAAGGTGCTAATCCAAGCTGTGTTTGTCCTATTGCCCGAAGATAAAGTTTGCATTTGTTCCGAATTACGGATATAACATTTTCTAAATGTTCTGTTATAAATCTTAACCACGACCGCAACCGCCCAAGATTCGCCATCCATGGCTCAGCTAGGGCTCTCAGCAACATCCTGTTGCTGAGTTGCTAGATAATATGCCAAACATTAAGAAAATCTAATATCCTTCATTAAGTCACAAATGTAAAATTTATCTTTACGCAATAGGACAGTTCAAATTTTCATTAGCACCTTTTGGCACCCGAATTTAAATTCAAAAAAGCATCACTCGCGTGATGCTTCCCGAAGTAACTGGCCCACAAGGATTCGAACCTTGGAAATGACGGAGTCAGAGTCCGTTGCCTTACCGCTTGGCGATGGGCCAATGTCTTGTCGACAAGTGGTATTATACCTCGGCAAAATCTAAATGTCAAGCACTTTTTTATAAAATTAGTAACTTTTTTTCATCAATTGCAAAAAACTTCTCTTCCCCCCAGGAAATCCCAGCCGTCCCGTTCGTCGCCTCGATGATTTCTTTCGTCAGGTTCTCCCTCTCCTCATTCGGCACGAGCACATGCAGTTCCACACTGTCCGTGTAGATTGTATCCATAATAGAAAGATTTCTCTTTCCCAAAAGATACTGAATTTTTCCCATCCCCGTGTAATCCGTCGCCAGAATCAGTTCGGTCCCAACCTGCCTGTCGATGATATGGCTCGCGCGCAGCCCCTCCTGTGTCGCCCCCTGATAAGCGCGCACAAGTCCGCCCGTTCCGAGCAGTGTTCCGCCAAAATACCGCGTCACCACCACCGCCACATTGTGGATATCCTCCCTCAACAAAACATCGAGCATCGGTCTGCCCGCCGTCTGACCCGGTTCCCCGTCGTCTGAACAACGGCATGTCTCGTGGTGCTCCCCGATTGTGAACGCGGAACAGTTGTGTCTGGCGTCCCAATATTTTTTCTTCATTTCATTTACAAAAGCAGTTGCTTCTTCCTCCGTGGAGATTGGGCGCACCGTTGCGATAAAGCGCGACTTCTTTTCGACAATCTCGCCCTCTCCTCCTTCATATACAATTCTCATCTCAACCTCGTATCTTACACCACTCCATATGCGCGGCTTTCTTTCGCACATTGTAGCATGTTCTTCTTCATCCTGCAAGGTGAGACTCTTTGTTTAACCTAACGCTACGATTCGATCCGCCCGTCCGGCCAATTCTTTGTTGTGCGTCACCATGATGACTGTCTTATGATATACTTTGCTCAAATCCTTTATCAATTCAAAAACCTGATTTGCCGTGACCTCGTCAAGCGCCCCCGTCGGCTCATCTGCCAAGATGATATTTCCCGGCTTTAAAACAGTTCGTGCGATTGACACCCGCTGTTGTTCTCCTCCCGACAGCGTACTGGTTTTCTGATCCTTTACTTTATATAGATGAACTCTTTTCAATATTTCTTCCGCTTTTTTCATCTTTTCCTTTGACGAAATATTTACAAAACTCATTGCAACCAGAACATTTTCCAATACCGTCATATCATTAATCAGTGCATAGGACTGGAACAGATAATTGATTGTGTTGCGCCGAAGCATCGTTGCTTTCTTTCCATCAATTTTAGGCAGCTTTCTCCCTTCGATTCGGATGCTTCCTCCGTCCACCGTTTCCAAAAGACCAATCATATTTAACAAGGTCGATTTTCCACATCCGCTCGGTCCAACCATCGCAACAAATTCTCCTCGTTCAATCTCCAGAGAAAAATTCTCGAATATCTGTCTGTTTCCAAATCTTTTTGACACATTGCGAACTTCTACCATCTTTTCCATCTTCTACGCCTCCTTAAAAGCAGTTATGATTCCTCTTATTTCGTTTTTTGTCATATACTTTTTAAATACGACCCATTGAAGAAAAATGACAATCGCAACCGCACAAAACCCAAATTTTGAACCACCGAAAAACAGCACAAGCAATTCTGCTGCATTTATCACCGCAAGTCCGACCGCAGGCTTTGCATACATATTCCAAAAACCAAATCCAAGAAATTTCTGCACATTTAATTTTTCCTGATTTGCAATTCGAAATACAGATGCCAATGCTATCAGGATTCCAATTAGAATCATTGCAAATATGATAAATACGAGTCCGAACCATGTGAGGGTCTGTCCTAATTCTTTTTGCAGTCCATCCACATATTCTTTCACACAGGCAAATTGCATCTCATTGTCTGATAAATTGTATTTTTCCATCAAGTTTACATCAAGGCATTTTTTTGCCACGTCCTCATCTGCAAATTTTATATAACCATCTAACCCTATGGCTCTTAAACTTTCCGATTCAAAATACTTCATATTCTCCGGTGTACATAAATAAATAACCGGCATTTTACAAGTGCTCTCTTCCGTTTCTTTTGTTCCCCATGTAAAGAAGTCATACTCAGAATCATACTCTACAAATCGAATCTTTTTTTCTTGGTTAAACTGTGTCCTGATATCTCCGTCTTTGATTCCGCTCGGAGCATTTTCTTCAATCCATGCCGTTATAGACTCTTTTTGCTCTGCCTCCATATTTTTCGGCATTAGATACACTCTGATTCCGCTCTCTGCATCGGAAAATACATCCTCGCTCAAATTCAAACCTATTTGTTTTACATAAGATTCGGAAAATGTAAAATACCAGAATGGACTTTGAGGCACATTTGTATATATATTGTTGGATTTCCATGTATTCAATAAGTCCTCTTCATAATAGACTGTATTGACCAGATATACCCCCTCCTCATCTGCGATATCCCTATACCAATCATAAATATTCTGATTCAGCTCATTTGATGTCCCTGCAAATGAATTTTCATCATTCCCAATCGAAATATTTTTCAAAATCTGATAGTCGGACACCTGCGACCATTTTTTTGAGAGTCTCGCGTTCTCTGACATGAGTTGAACCGGCGAATCCAAATAGATTCCGCAGAATACGATTCCGATGCTGACACCTATATATCCCGCTATTCCAAATCCATACAATATTTTTTTTGGAAATTTATTTTTAATTGCAGCCAATGGTTTTACATTAAATTGAACGAACGATGCCAATCCGATTTCTACAACAATCAAAACCATATTTACAATTTCACACCGAAAGAAGTATCCCAAAAATGAAACACCTATCTCGCTCCATCCGGAACAAAGTGCGCCAACGATTGTTAAAATTGGAACAAGTATGATTGCATACCACACAAAACAATTAAAAATCTCATAGCATACAGCTCCACTCGACCAGCCTAATAAAGCAAGTTTTCCTTTTTTATCCAGATTTTTTATTGCAATAAGTAGAAAAAAAACAAAATTTAAAATCATCTGCGCTGCAATAAATACAAATAAGATTGCTTTTTTCAAACCATTGTCAAGCGTTTCTCCATGCATCGGTTTTTGCAGGCTCTCTTCCGTCACCTGACACATTTGGGCGAGATTTCTCAAAATCTGTGACTTTTCCTCGTCATCCGCACCTGATATCTGATAAGTTCCCTGTATCGTTCCACTGTCTTGAATCAGGCTATTCAGTTTTTTTACCACAAACTTTTCCCCAAACCGCAGCCTTGGCGTCTCATATAAGCAATAAGCGCTTCCCTTTTCTATTCCAATTGTGGCTTCTTCCTCCTCGGATTGCAGCAAATCTGAAATCATATCAGAATCCAAAATCGTCTTTCCCAAAAAAGAAAAATCCACTTTATTATTTTCTGTATCACCATATACCCCATAGGTATATCCGGCAAAAGAACCGTCTTTTGTCAAAGAAGAATCTTTTCTTACAATATACAACTGATGATTGTCCGCTTCCTCTAATAAAAACGCTTCGATTCCATCCCTGTTTACTTCTGAAATATTTTCCAAATAAACGGAAAACGTCTGCTCGTTTTCTCCATACGCACTCCAATTCTCTAAATACGCATCATTCAGTTTAAAAATAGCAAGCAAGGCAAGTAATATGCCCTGCATTGCTATTAAAACGATGCCAAGATAACGTGAAGTACCAACTAATGATACTTTTTTCATGGCTATTCCTCACTATCTGCAATTCCAATATGCTGTTGCTGTTTTGGTTCCAACATACTGCTGTGCATGAGCTTTCACTCCCGGATTTTTCCATCCTGAACTAGTTGTATTAGCTGTTGCGGAATGCTCATATACTGTTGTCTGCACATCTGAATAACTATACACAGCTAATGTTCTTCCATAATCCCAACTTACAGCAGACCCTTTATAATAAACCGTTGATGCCATAACCGGAACTACGCTTGTAACTAATAATGATAATGTTGCTACTAATGTTAAAATTCTTTTTTTCATAAAGTATCTCCTTTTCAATTTTGTTCATTTAAATGTTACTCTTTAAATACTATTCCTACACACACTGCCAATGCAACGCAACACTGTCCTACAAAAACCCCCTCAAAGCAATTCTGCAATTTGCATGCCATAAAAATAAACATAACCACACTTTCGATTCCCCATATAGTTAATGCTCGTTTTCTATAAACAACTTTTTCGACTTCATCCAACACCTTCCTGCTATTTTGAACCGGAACAAGGCTTATAATTGCAATGCTGACTCCTCCCCATATTCCAACTAATGCAGCCGTCGGCATCAGTAAATATTTAGTCCCTAAAATAGCAAACAACGAAATCAATAATGTCACAAAAAAACATCCTTGAACCGTCTTCGCATGAAACCCACCTGCATATTTTCTCAGAAAAGCAAATGCTATTAAAAACGAACATGTAAATACTATTTTGTGAAATAAAAATGCCATCAATAATATTACAAATGTATCCACTATATTCAAAATCATCTGGAATATTCCAAAGTAATATATTTCATAATCCGTATACATTATGACATTTTTTTTAATTAAACTTTGCGTAATCTGCTTTGAAAGATATTTTATCATCAGAACTTTCTAAGCTTCTTTATCTGCTTTGTTTCCGCGGGTTGATAAAAATACAATGTGCATGCTGTATTTGCACTACTTACCGCCGTATGCATTGCCATTTTTGCAATTTTTTTTGCTACAAAATTTTTCTTCCTCATGACAGCTCTTCTCCTTTCGTATTGATAAAACTATTTTATCTCATTTCTTTTTTCGTGCCGGAAATTGTAAAAATTCATATAGATTTTTGTAAAAAATAATAGAAAATACTTTTCTGGTAATCTTTCTCCTCATCCTTCCAAAACATACATTATAATCTCCACGCAAAAACGATCTTGTTCGACTGTTATGTCCATCGCACCGTGATAGCGCCCGACCGTTTCTTCCACACTCTTTAATCCGATTCCATGAATGGATTTGTCTTTTTTTCTTGTGACAAACGTTTCGTCTGTCCGGGAAATTCCCTCCTCACAACTGTTTTTCAAATGCAAGAGAAAACATCCATTCTCATAGCGCAGTGCCAGTTCCATCTCTTTCTCACCCTGCACGTACTCGTTCGCCTCGATTGCATTATCCAATAGATTTCCAAGAATAATGACTAAATCGTCTTCGTTTATCTTGATTTTCTCTGGCATTACCACAGAAGACTTCACCGTGATGCCCTGCTTTGAAGCCTGATACAATTTGCTGTTAATGATTGCATCCATAGACGGATTATTTGTACTGCTGTATAACTGCATGGACGTCATTTTATCACTCACCGAAGAAAGATACTCCTTTAACTCATCCCATTGTTTTTCTTCTGCGAATCTGCTCATGACCTGAATCCGGTTTTTCCAATCATGTCTAAACTGTCTGGTCGCTTCCTGATTTTCCTTTAACATTACAACTTCCCGCCTATAATATTCCCGCTCTTTTTCGATTAGCCCTGTCTGGATTTTTCCATTGACGATGGCGATAAGGCAGTCGTATAAGTAAATCAGCAAGTATACCGTAATTTCTGCGCCAAGCAGAAAAATCGACTCCAGCACCACATTTCTCTGTTCTAAGGAACATACCATAAACAGTTCCATCAACATAACCAAAAGTACTATTGCTTCAAACATTCCAACTTTGCCGGGCAGCCTGCTATCGCCTGGTTCTTTTTTGACATACTTAAAAATTGTTACAAACAGCCAGAACACAAGCCTGCTTAAAAACATTGCCACACTTTCCTCATTGGCTGCCCTCTCCAATAACCCGAGACGGATACCTCCAATCAAAACCGCGACAATCAATTCCGAGACGGCAAAAAGTATATTGATTCCAATGGCTGCCGCTATCCTTTTTTTCAGTTCCACCTGATAACAGCAGCACAGCAAAAATACCAAAAAAAGACTGACAAAAAAATTGACCCACACATACGGAACATAGTAATCAACATCCAGCGCTATGACAATTTTCACCAAAACAATCATCTTCCGGATGCGTTCATCTGCAATCCGATGCTTTAAGACAAGGTCTAAAAAACGTAAAATCATATATACTTCAAAAATATTTACCGTCAGCTTATTACAAAACTCTAATATCACTTCCATCCCTTACATTTCTCCCTTTTTTAATTCGAAAAACTGTTTTCGTATGGCAGTTCTCCGGGACTGGCTGATGGGAATGATGCTCTTATCATTGAGCGTAACCTGCTCATATTCCATCTTTCTGATACAATTGTAATTGACGATATAGGATTTATGGACATACAAAAAACGTTTTCCTTTTACCCTGCTGTATATCTGCTCGAGCGAACCATAAAATTGCGCCTCGCCATCCCTTTTATGTATGGTAACTTTTCTGGCGCTGCTGGAAAAATATACGATGTCAGACAGCGCAACCTGATAGATGTCTCCTCCGATTTTATATTGAAACACGTTATCTTTCTGCTGGTGGCGCAGTATATATTTTTCCACAACGTGATTCACATCACTTTTTTTCATTGGCTTTACCAAAAAATTAATCGGCTGATATTCAAACAACTCCATCGCATACTTTGTCTCCCCTGAAATATACGCAATCTCTACCTCGTCATCTTCCTTCTCTTCCCGGATAAAACGACCGATTTCCACTCCGTTCATCCCTTGATACTCAATGTCCAAAAAAATCAGGTCAAACATCCCTTTTTCATAGCTCTTGCAGAGTTCCTCCCCGCTTCCATAACATTCAATGTCTGCCTCTATGTCTTTTTCTTTCAATATCTGTCCGAGAAATTCTTCTATCATAAATTGAATCTGTGTCTCATCATCGCATATGCCTATTTGTAGTCGCATCTGTTTCTCCTCGCAAATCTTTTCACTACATTTGTCAATTTATATTACCACAAAGTCTTTTCCATCGCAACTTGCAGCCAGTTCATGGCCGCGTAAATTTATCTTCGGAAAATTTGGTGTAGAGTTCACCCACGATGTCCT
>CAZBUW010000039.1:0-28238 GCA_964495195.1 uncultured Roseburia sp. | reverse complement strand
CACAAGATCAAAACATTAACTGATAGGCCTTCGTGAAACAACCCTAACGTATTGACAAGTTTACTTGTAAAAATAAAAGTTGTAGGATATAATGGAGGTGAAAATGAATATGGGAGATGTTTATATGTCGGCAACGGATGTTAAAAAAGGCATTTTAGAAGATAAAAAAATTACTTAGGTAGAGTTGGCAGAGAAAACTAACGTAACAAAGCAGAATTTAAACAATAAGATGAATAGGGACAATTTCTCTACATTAGAACTCGTAGAAATTGCAGATGCTTTGGAAATGCAGTTACTATTAAAGAATACTTCTGATGGGAAAGAATATATTATAGATTATTCAGCAGATTAAAAAGGGAAACCGAAGAGAAATAGAAAATCGGAATAGGAGGTATTGATTATGACAGCATTAAGACAAAGTGCAATAATGGAATTGGAAAAGTTACCAGAAGATAAACTAAGTTTCATAATTCAGATTATGCAAGGTGTGAATGGCTTATATACCGATACTAGCTCAGAAAGGAAAGAAGCATTTGCGAGATTGGAGCAGTTACGCAGAAAGGGAACTGTTACGGATGAAAAATCAGAATTAGCTTCTTATAGGGATGAAAAGTATGGTAAGTAAAATTTTGATTGATACCAATGTATTATTGGATTATCTGCTTGAACGTGAGCCATACTTTGAGGATGCAAGGGAAATTATGGTATTATGCACAGAAGGAAAAGCAAAAGGATGTATCGCAGCTCATTCAATTCCCAATATGTTCTTTATATTAAGGAAAGATTTCAACGCAAAGGAACGCAGAGAGGTATTGTCTAATTTATGCGTAATCTTTGATGTAGAGGGAATTGACAAGGCGAAGTTATTATCCGGACTTGCGAACGAAGATTTTACTGACTTTGAGGATTGTTTGCAGATGGAGTGTGCAAAGGCATACGGAGCAGATTACATTGTGACAAGAAATGTTGCTGATTATTCAATATCGGAAGTAAAGGCAATTGAGCCAAGAGATTACTTGAGACTATAAAAGAGAAAACTACGCATAATAAATGAAAGAACCAACGGAAGTTGATTCTTCTGAATGGTGCTTTAACTGATTGATCCGTTTGGTTGTGTATTTATCCATCCAATTCATAAGGGAATTTGAGATGAATTTTTCAGGCGATTTTTGGATGATGGAAAACATCATATCTTCTAATTTATTATGTAATCTATGTAGAGCATTTCTAAAATGATTTGGTTTCTGAATTTTAATATTTATCTGTATCACTCCTTCCATTACAACAACAAATAGCGAGCAACGAATTAGAATCATTTGAACAAAAGAAAGAACTCTATTCTGATTTCAAATATAGGAATTAACCGGATAGAAGAATTGTTAAAACAGCCTAAATTCAATTTTGTATTGTATGTTGGTAATAAAAAGCTAGTAAAAAGGAAAGAGTTTGAGCAGTATTTATCAAAAACTTTAGAAATTTGATGGTTTTCAAATGACAAAGTTTATGGTATAATAGTAGGCTGTATCAAACTCTTTTTGTTTAGAAAACAGAAAGGAGTTGATTTTATGGGTAAAGACTTAAGGGGAAAGGAATTTGGAGTAGGTATTACTATGAACCTTTACGTCCATGTTACGGAAGACGAGAAAATGAAAGAGGTTGAAAAGATAGAAAAAGCCTTAAAAATTGTGTAGTAAGAATATAAGAGAAAGGCAGAAAACCTTGAAATATAAGGATTTCTGGATAGGTGTTGCAAATTATGAAATTAGGAATCGTAGGATTGCCAAACGTTGGCAAAAGTACATTGTTCAATTCACTGACTAAGGCGGGAGCGGAATCGGCGAACTATCCGTTCTGTACCATCGACCCGAACGTGGGAATCGTAGCCGTGCCGGACGAGCGCCTGAAAAAACTCGGAGATATGTATCACTCCAAGAAGGTGACGCCGGCTGTCATCGAATTTGTAGATATTGCGGGACTTGTCAAAGGTGCCAGCAAGGGTGAGGGACTTGGAAACCAGTTCTTAGCAAACATTCGTGAGGTGGATGCCATCGTCCATGTGGTTCGCTGTTTTGAAGATACAAATGTAGTTCATGTGGACGGAAGCGTCGACCCGGCGAGAGATATCGAGACCATCAATCTGGAGCTGATTTTCTCCGATATCGAGATTTTGGACCGAAGAATCGCTAAGGTGGCAAAACAGGCGAGAATGGACAAGACACTTGCAAAGGAGTTAAACCTCTTAGAGGCGGTCAAAGCACATCTTGAGGGAGGCAGTCTGGCAAAGACGTTTGAACTCTCCGACGATGAGGACGAGGTAGAGTGGTTCAAGTCCTACAACCTTCTGACGGCGAAGCCGGTCATCTATGCGGCAAATGTCTGCGAGGATGACCTTGCGGACGACGGTGCGTCGAATGCGCATGTCGCAGCAGTACGCGAGATGGCGAAGGCGGAGGACAGTGAGGTGTTCGTTATCTGTGCGCAGATTGAGCAGGAGATTGCGGAGTTAGACGATGATGAGAAGACAATGTTTTTAGAGGAGCTTGGATTGAAAGAATCCGGACTCGAGAAGCTCATCAAGGCAAGCTACAGCCTCTTAGGTCTCATCAGTTATCTGACTGCGGGGGAGGATGAGACGCGGGCATGGACCATCCGGAAGGGCACAAAGGCACCGCAGGCCGCCGGCAAGATTCACACCGATTTCGAGCGTGGATTCATACGGGCAGAGGTCGTAAACTATCAGGATCTGCTCGACTGTGGAAGCCTCTCGGCTGCGAAAGAGAAGGGGATTGTCGGACTCGAGGGCAAAGAGTACGTGGTTAAAGACGGCGATGTCATTTTGTTCCGCTTCAATGTATAGCAGATAGGCAGGGAAAAAGACGCATTGGTATCAATCACAAGGATTCTGCATAAGATTGTAGAAAGAATTGTGGGTGTGCCAATGCGTTTTTGTGAATTGCAGGAAAAGGAAGTCATCAACATCTGCGACGGGAAGTGCTTAGGTGCCGTGCGGGATTTAGACATCGATGAGAAGGACGGCTGTATCCTTGCATTGATTATTCCGGGACCGGGGAAGTACTGCGGATTTTTTGGCCGGGACTGTGAGTTCTTTATCCCGTGGTGCAAGATTGTGAAAATCGGGCCTGACATTATCCTCGTGGATATTGACGAGAAGGAAGCAAGGCATAAATTATAGTTTTTTCTGAAAAAAATGGAAAAATTAGTCGGTATGCACTAGAAAGAACGACAGATATGGTGAAATCGAGCTAAAAATGTCACTAGATGTTGTTGACATCAGCGGGGGAAGTCACTATACTACACAATATAGGGTAATGAGGAAGAGTGTGGAGGTGCATCATGAAGTGTCCGTTTTGCAACAGTGAGAATACAAGAGTAATTGATTCGAGACCGGCAGATGACAATAATTCGATTCGGCGTCGCCGGTTGTGTGATGAGTGCGGCAAGCGCTTTACCACTTATGAGAAGGTGGAGACGATTCCACTAATCGTCATCAAGAAGGACAACAGCAGAGAGCAGTATGATCGTTCTAAGATAGAGGCCGGAGTGTTGCGCGCCTGCCACAAACGTCCGATTTCCGTCAACCAGATTAACCAGTTGGTAGATTCTGTGGAGACAGAGATTTTTAACCGTGAGGAGAAAGAGATTCCAAGCAGTACAATCGGTGAGATTGTCATGGATAAACTCAAGGACTTAGAGGCGGTTGCCTATGTGAGATTCGCGTCCGTGTATCGTGAATTCAAGGATGTGGACACCTTTATGAGCGAGCTGAAAAAAATATTAGATAAGTAGACCAGAGGAGAGCCTAATGAACATATCCGGGATTCGTGCAAGCGTGGGATTCTATGAATACAATGACATAAAGAGCAGTGAACTGCGTAGCCGGCAGATTCTTGAGGCGAAGGAAGCGCAGGATGAGAAGCCGGCAGAGGCAGAGCAGGAGCGTCCGTTGGAGGATGCCGCGGAGGAACTGCACCAGGACTTTACCTCCTATGATTACGCAAAGCAGTATGAACCTCAGGCAGCCTACGAACTGAAGGGAAAGGACAGCGAGATTGAACTGTTAGACATTGAGAAAGTGCTGTCGGATGTGAAGAAGGATGCAGTGCTGCAGCAGTATCAGTTTTTTGTGGGAGAAATCAATGCACAGCGGAAGGAGCCGATAAAGGAGAGCAGGCTGCAGGAGTTGAATTTTGAATTATAGGTATCGATTTGATTGGAATACATTTGAGACGGAAGGGTTTCAGGAGCGCGGTGCTTTTGAAATCCTTTTTTTTGTCGAATAAATACGAAATAGGGTAGAGAAAAGCGAAAAATCGAAAAATGAGCGGTATATATTGTGGTATAATATTTTTAAATTAATAATGATGGTGAAAAGTAACCGGATTAGTTGGGGGCATCTTTTACAATCAATACAAAAAATGTTGGGAGGCATTTCTATATGAAAAAAACAATCGGACAAAAAATATTTTCGGTACTTGTCGTCCTAGGGGTAGTCTATACTCTGACGGCTGTCTCGAACAATAGAGCGTTAGGGGTGATTTCAGGATATAACACAGAGATTCTGAATACCTATTTTGTGGTGGAATATATGGTAGGAACGATTTCCACCGAACAGGCGGAGGTGGAATTGTATGCGCAGCTCTATCTGAATGATGATGAGGAAGCAGCAGCGAATCTTGAGGAGTGTATCACAAATTATCAGGCGAATTATGCGGCATTGCAGGCGCTTGTGGAGAAGATGGGCGACCAGAACTCTTCAGATGCATTTGCAGAGTGGAGCAAGTCCGCAGAGAGTTATCTTGCGATCGGCAGTCAGTTGGCAAGTGCAATTGAGGCCGGGGATAAGGAGACAGTGGAAGAGCTTCTTCCGGCGATTGAGGAGGGGAGAAAGCAGGACGTGCAGTGCAGGTTGGCTTTTGAGGAAGCATTCAACAGCAAAGTTACATGGATTGGCAACAAGAGTGTTATAAAGATAAACGGAACAAAGACCTTTAATAACATTCTGATTGTGGTATTTCTGTTGCTTCTTATAGTTATGATTGCGGTAGTGAAGAAGACGATTACGGCACCGGCAAAGATATCCGGCAGAACGATTCAGGAGATAACGGATAAGATTGAGAATAAGGAAGGCGATCTGACAGCGCGTGTTACAATCAAATCCAATGATGAGATTGGACAGATTGCAGGCAATGTGAACAATCTGATTGAACAGTTGCAGGGAATCATCTCAAAATTGAAAGAGGATGCGGTTCAGCTTCGGACATCCGCCGAAAATGTAACAGCGGGAATCAATGAGTCAAACGACAATGCGACAAATGTCTCTGCCGTCATGGAGGAGATGTCGGCGAGCATGGAGGAGATTGCTTCTACCCTGAAGACCTTAGCCGGCGGAAGTGATACTGTCTTAGACGAAGTCAGAGCGATGAAAGAACGTGTGGAAGACGGCGTCGGATTGGTAGAGACAATCCGGACACATGCGAGTGAGATGCATGAATCCACGGTGGGAAGCAAGAATAGGTCAACCGAGATGATGCAAAAGATTCAGGGTGAACTGAAGGAGGCGCTGGAGAAGAGCCGGAGCGTGGAACAGATCAATGGTCTTACAAACGAGATTTTAAATATCACAAGCCAGACCAGCCTGTTGTCGCTGAATGCATCCATTGAGGCAGCGAGAGCCGGTGAGGCGGGCAAGGGATTTGCCGTTGTCGCAGATGAGATCAGAGTGTTGGCGGACAACAGTGCAGATACGGCGAACAATATCCAGAATATCAGCGCTCAGGTAATGGAAGCGGTGGAACAGCTGGCAAAAAGTGCTACAAACATCATTAAATTCATCAATGAGAGTATTATGAAAGACTACGATGGATTTATTGATGTCGTGGAACAGTACAAAAAAGATGCGGACAGTGTCAACGAAATTTTTGACGATGTAGCGGCGAACACACAGCAGATTGATGATAATATGGCATCTATGAATACGGCGATCAATGACATTTCAAATGCTGTGGATGAGAGTGCGGAAGGCGTGTCGACAGTTGCGGAGAATACGGTAAATCTGGTAGATTCCATGTCGAAGATTCAGCAGGAAACATTGAACAACCGCAGGATATCAGAACAGTTGTCTGAGGAAGTGGGCAGATTTAAGAATGTATAAATATATGTTATGATTATTTTGAGCTGTACAATGCCTTGTAAATAGAAAAGAGTCGGGAGCAAAAAATGTGTTCCCGATTCTTTTTTTACATATTTTCTTGACATTTGGGGATATTAGAAGTATCATTACTCTAACATGTAGTATTCAATACTACATACAAAAGGAATTAAAACTACTTATACAGAATATGGAAAGGACGGAGAAGTATGGATGCAGTGAGAACACAGCCTAAGGGAATCACAAAAGATATGGTGCAGATTTGGATTCGCGAGCCGGGATCAGCACTGACGCATGCCATCGGAGCGCTGGCGGCGGTATTGGGAGCGATGCCTCTTCTGGCAAAGGCGGGAATGACCGGAGATATCAGAAAAGTGCAGGGAATGATGATTTTTATGGGCAGCATGATTCTGCTCTATAGTGCGAGTACTATCTATCATTCTGTTGTGCTCGAGGGAAAGAGACTCCAATTTTTCCAAAAGATAGATCATATGATGATTTTTGTGCTCATTGCGGGATCATATACACCAATCTGCCTCAATATAATCGGCGGCAGCTATGGCATGGCATTTTTGGCGCTTGTCTGGGGAATCGCCGCAGCGGGGATGCTGCTCAAAGCATTCTGGGTTACCTGCCCGAAATGGTTTTCCTCGATTTTATATATTGGAATGGGATGGATCTGTATCTTTTTATTTGGAAAACTCCTTCCGCTCTTGTCGCCGCAGGCGTTCTTCTGGCTGTTTACAGGCGGTGTGATCTATACGGTGGGAGGCATTATCTATGCGTTAAAGCTCCCTCTTTTCAACAAAAGACACAGGAATTTCGGAACACATGAAATCTTTCACCTTTTCGTGATGGGAGGAAGTCTCTGCCACTATATTTTCATGTATTTTTATGCGGTTTGACAGATTGTGGAACAGTGTGGGCTGAATTTGGCAAATAGAAGCTTTTTTTGGAACAATGGAGAAAAACACTCGATTTTTCGCGAAAAACGTAGTAGAATAATTCTATAGGAAAAATTGAAGATGACGTCTTTGCGATGATAAGGAGGAGCCCCATGGAGGAGAAAAGATTTTTATATGCGGACAAAAAGCAGCAGATTATGAAGTCGAACCGCATGTTGATACTCGGGTATGTGGTATTTTATTTGTTTGTATCTGCAATTTTGGTTACTGCATGCCTGAGAGGAGTACGTTCTGTGGGCTATACCATGATGCTTGAGATGGTGATAGTTGTCATAATTTTAGTAACAGCCATCCTCTACCGAAGAAACAGGTCGGACGTCAAAATCAGGTATGTGGCGAGTATCGGACTGTTCATCATGACGTTTTTAGTGTCTTACGCGTTTGACAGCTATTATCTCAGATTTATGGCAGCCGTGCCTTTTATTGGAAATGTACTGTTTTACGATATGAAATTTATAAAAATCATGGCAGTAACAGAGGTGATTCTGACATTTGGAACGACTGCGCTGAAGGTGTCGCAGGGAATCTATACCGGCGAGGCCGCGGTGGATCAGTGGTGCGCTTCCCTTGCGATTACGGTTATGATGTTGCTTCTTTATGTGACAGTCAAGAACGGCAAGCGCTTCAATGACGATACGCTCGGAAGCCTCAGGGATGAGCAGGAGCATCAGGAGCAGATATTACATAGTGTGATTCGGGTTGCAGATTCGGTGCGCAAAGGAACTCAGGATGCGATGAACATGGTGAATGAACTCAATGATTCCACCAGTGTTGTAAGCGGCGCGATGGGAGACATCTCCGACAGTACTTTAAGCACGGCAGAGAATATCCAGACACAGACTGTGATGACCCAGAACATTCAGGATTCAATCGGCAAGACGCTTGAGTGTTCCCAGAATATTGTCAGTGTGGCAAAGGAGTCCGGTGAATTGAATCAGAAGAGTATCGGGCTGATGGAGGAACTGAAACAGCAGGCGGCCACCATTGCAGACACGAACTCCAATGTGGCGGAGTCCATGAGGAAGCTTCAGGAGAGAACCGGGGCGGTAAAGAGTATCGCAGATACGATTTTTGCAATCTCTAGTCAGACGAATCTTTTAGCGCTCAACGCGTCGATTGAGAGCGCGAGAGCCGGTGAGGCGGGCAAGGGATTTGCCGTTGTCGCAGATGAAATCAGACAGCTGGCGGAGAAGACGCGTCAGGAGACCGAGAACATTGCGGCAATCTTAGGAGAATTGACAGACGATGCGGAACAGGCTGCACAGGCGGTCGGATTTTCTGTCTCCGCTACGGAACAGCAGGATGAGTTGATTGAGAAAGTATTTGAGAGCTTTGTGGATATGAACGGGAATGTCAGCAAGCTGACCGGGGATATCGCAGAGATCGATGAGATGTTGAATAATCTGTCTGAGGCAAACAGTCAGATTGTGGACAATATCATGCATCTGTCCGCAACAACGGAGGAGGTTACGGCATCTTCCCAGCAGGCGGCGGAATTGAGCAATAAGAATCTGGACAATGCGGAGAGCACGAAAGAAATTTTAGGAGGCGTGCTCGATGTATCCCACGAGCTGGATCAGTATGTAAATTAGATATGTAGAATGAGATAAGAGAGCTGCCCGACGGGCAGCTCTTTTTATCGAATAGGTAAATCCTATTCGATAAAAAATGTTCCGCGGGGATGCGCAGCCCGCGGAGAGGAAGTAAGTTGCTATGCAACACCGCTCGCGCGCGAAGAGTTTGCAAGCAAACTCTTTTTTGTGATGGCGACGAGGGAATTGATAAGAGGGAAAAAATGCGCTATACTAATAAAGATTGTGAAGAAGTAGGAGAGGAACGAAAAGAAAATGCGTAAATTATTGGTATATTTGAAAGACTATAGGAAGGAGAGTGTGCTCGGGCCGCTGTTTAAACTGCTCGAGGCATCCTTTGAATTGATTGTGCCACTGGTTATGGCGGCGATTATTGATAGGGGAATTTTGCAGGCGGACAGACCCTACATTTTAAAAATGTGTCTGGTGTTGGCGGCGCTTGCACTGATTGGGTTGGTCTGCTCCATCACGGCGCAGTATTTTGCGGCGAAGGCGGCGGTCGGATTTGCGACAAAGCTCCGTCATGCGCTGTTTTCACATATTGAGACACTCTCTTTTTCAGAGATGGATCAGGTGGGGACATCCACGTTGATTGCGAGAATGACGAGTGATATCAACCAGACACAGTCCGGCGTGAATCTGGTGCTGCGTCTATTTTTGCGTTCTCCGTTCATCGTGTTCGGCGCCATGATTATGGCGTTTACCATCAATGTGAAGGCTGCATTGATATTTGTAGTAACAATTCCGCTGCTGTCGGTTGTGGTATTCGGAATTATGGTTGTGAGCATTCCCCTGTACCGCAAAGTACAGGCGGGCTTGGACAAAGTTCTCGGAAGAACCAGGGAGAATCTGACGGGAGCCCGTGTCATCCGCGCTTTCAACAAGCAGGACGACGAGATTGAAAAATTCGGCGAGAGCAATGAGCTTCTCACGAGAATGCAACTTTATGTCGGAAGGATTTCCGCGCTGGTGAGTCCGCTTACATACATCATTGTAAACGGGGCGACAATCGTATTGATCTGGACCGGAGCGGTACAGGTGAACGAGGGAATCATCACACAGGGAGAGGTTGTCGCCTTAGTCAACTATATGTCACAGATTCTCGTCGAATTGATTAAGCTTGCGAATCTGATTATCAACGTGACTAAATCCATCGCCTGCGGCAACCGCATCCAGTCTGTATTTGAGATGGAATCGTCGATCAAGGAACAGACTGCGGATGATTTTGCGGAGAGAGTAAACGAGGGAAAAAAACAAGATACCATTGTAGAGTTCCGGCAGGTAGGCCTCACCTATCAGGGAGCGGGTGAGGAAGCGCTCAGCGACATCGATTTTTCTGTGAAGCGTGGACAGACAATCGGAATCATCGGTGGAACGGGCTCCGGAAAATCTTCTGTCGTGAATCTGATTCCAAGATTTTACGATGCCACGAGGGGAGAGGTTCTCATAAACGGAATCAATGTGAAGGAATATCCAATTACATACTTAAGGGAAATGATTGGAACGGTGCTGCAGAAGGCGGTACTCTTCAAAGGAACAATCCGCGAAAATCTGCTCTGGGGCAACGAGAATGCGACCGAGGAGGAACTGATGGAAGCGTTGCGGATTGCACAGGCAAAGGAGATTGTGGACGGAAAAGAAGGCGGCCTCTCCTACGGGATTGAGCAGGGAGGAAAAAATCTTTCCGGCGGGCAGAGGCAGCGTCTCACCATCGCGCGCGCCGTTGTGAAAAAACCGGAGATTCTGATTTTGGACGACAGTGCATCCGCACTTGATTTTGCCACGGATGCGGCACTGCGCACCGCAATCCGGGAGATGAAGGACACGACGGTGTTTCTTGTATCACAGAGGGCATCCTCGATTCAGTATGCGGATCAGATTATCGTCATGGAGGACGGAGAGATGGCGGGCATTGGAACGCACGATGAGTTGATTGAAAACTGTGAAATCTATCAGGAGATTTATTATTCGCAGTTCCAGAGAGAGAAAAAGACGGCAGAGGAGGGCAGATAAATGGCAGAGGGATATAAGAAAAGAACAATTCGCAAAGTATTAAATTATATGAAACGTTATTGGCTTCACATGGGTGCTTCCGTGCTGCTTGCGGCGGTTGTGGTCGTGCTGACGCTCTATGTACCAATCCTGACCGGCCAGGCGATTGATTTTGTCATCGGAAGAGGACTTGTGGATTTTGACGGCATCTGGGCAATCTTAAAAAAGATAGCGGTCATCGTCGCATTGACGGCAGCGGCACAGTGGCTGATGAACGCCTGCAATAACTATATGACCTATCACATTATCCGGGATATCAGAAAGGATGCTTTCGATAAGATTGAGCGGCTGCCGTTAAAGTATATTGATGCACATTCCTACGGCGAGGTGGTCAGCCGCGTGATTGCGGATGTGGATCAGTTTGCGGACGGACTTCTGATGGGATTTACACAGCTTTTTTCCGGGGTGCTGACGGTCGTCACCACACTGTTTTTTATGCTGCGAATCGATTTTAAAATTACAATTGCAGTTGTATTGATTACACCGGTGTCCCTTTTTGTGGCAAGCTTTATCGCTAAAAAAACTTACTCTATGTTTCAGCTTCAGTCGAAGACGAGAGGGGAACAGACGGCGTTTATCGAGGAGATGGTCGGAAATCAGAAGGTAGTGCAGGCATTCAGTCATGAGGACGAGGCGTTGGAAAAGTTCGATGAGATCAACGGAAGATTGGAAAAATGTTCCCTGCGCGCCATCTTTTTCTCGAGCACGACGAATCCGGCGACCCGTTTTGTCAACAGCATCGTGTATGCAGTCGTCGGTGTTGTGGGTGCGTTTTTTGCCATTGCGGGAGGAATTTCCGTCGGTCAGCTCTCGAGTCTTTTAAGCTATGCGAACCAGTACACCAAGCCGTTCAACGAGATTTCCGGCGTCATCACAGAGTTACAGAATGCGATCGCCTGTGCATCGCGCATCTTTGAACTGATTGAGGAGCCGGCGGAGGTGTCGGATGCGGAAGATGCGGTTGTCTTAGAGGAGGCGGACGGAAACGTAGCGCTAGAGCATGTCAGCTTTTCCTATGTGCCGAATCAGCATTTGATTGAGGATTTCAATCTGAGTGTGCAGCCGGGGTGGCGCGTTGCTATCGTGGGACCGACCGGATGTGGAAAGACGACGTTAATCAACCTTTTGATGCGCTTTTACGATGTGGACGAAGGAAAGATTAAGGTGAGCGGAATTCCGATTGATGGGATGACGAGAAAGAGCCTGCGCGCCAACTATGGGATGGTGCTGCAGGAGACCTGGCTGAAAGCGGGGACCATCCGCGAGAACATCCTCATGGGAAAACCGGATGCCACGGAGGAGGAGGTGCTAGAAGCTGCGAAGGCGTCCCATGCGCACAGTTTTATCAAACGTCTGCCGAAAGGTTATGACACGGTGATTGCGGAGGACGGCGGCAATCTGTCCCAGGGACAAAAGCAGCTGCTCTGCATCACGAGAGTTATGTTAGCGCTTCCGCCGATGCTGATTTTAGATGAGGCGACATCATCGATTGATACAAGGACGGAGATTCGGATTCAGAAAGCGTTTGCGAAGATGATGAAGGGGAGAACCAGCTTTATTGTGGCGCACCGGCTCTCCACGATTCAGGAGGCGGATGTGATCTTAGTGATGAAGGACGGTCACATCATAGAACAGGGCAAGCATGAAGAACTGCTCGCCCAAAATGGTTTTTATGCAAAATTATATCAGAGTCAGTTTGCTATCTGACCGTGTAGATTGTATGGGCTCCATCGATGGTATCGTCGGTGGAGTCCTTTATAAATTCCGCGACTCCCTCGGTATCGCGCCTGCGGATAAATTCATAGATACATGAGGTGTTGCGGTACAACTGTGCCGAGCCGTAGTTGTGCGCATAGCGGGCCCAGAGTTTGGTCACAAGCTCCTTGAATGAGATAAAGAAGAGAGGGAGCAGCGTGTTTCCGCTGATAATTGCCATTTTATGATAAAACTCAAATACGAGTTTTGCGGTATTGTCCGCATCTTTTTCCTCGCGAAGTTTTGCGAGACAAGGGGCGAGATCATCAATCTCTTCGTCGCTGGCCCGCTCAATGGCCAGAGTGGCGCCGAGAGTGGTCAATATGATGCGCATTTCAAGCAGGGAGCGAATGTCGTCCTCCTGCAGAGTGCCGCCGTTGTAGTTCATGATCGCAACGAGTGTATCGAGGGTGCCGTTTCTGCGGTAGTCCTCCACGAAGGTTCCGATGCGCGGACGGACGATGAGAAAGCCCTTTTTTTCCATCTCGACAATACCGGAATTGACAACTGCGCGGGATACCTGCATGGAGCTCGCCAGCTCTCGTTCGCTCGGAAGCTTCTGGCCGACTTTTAGCTGGCCGGACAGAATCATATTCTCTAACTGTGTGATAAAAAGCTCCTTCAAAGAGGGAGCCTCCAATTTATGAAATTCCATAATATTACCCTGCCTTTCCCGGGTGGCGGGCATTGCCTGCCATCGTCTAATTGGTCCCTGGTCATACCAGAGGCAATTTTATTGTAGAAGAATTTTTAAAAAAAATCAAGTTGAAAAGCGGAATGTGCGAATGTGATTTGTATTTTTGGGGGACATACTTTATAATAGAACCGTAATATGAAAGTGTAAGGAAATGAGAGTATGAAGAAAAGAAATTTGGGGAATGCGGAACCGGAGGAGAGAGAGAACTCCGGCGGAGAAAAGAAGAAAAAGGGAAAGGGCTCTTTGCGCCGGGAAATCCGCTGGGATAAGCTGGACAATACAGCGCATCTTTTTCCGGTGATTGCGGGGGAGGAGATGAGCAATGTCTACCGAATCAGTGTGACGCTGACGGAGGAGATACAGCCGGAGTTGTTACAGAAAGCCTTGGATATTGTGCTCCCGAAGTTTGACGGATTCAATCTGCGGCTTAGAACCGGTGTCTTCTGGTACTATTTTGAGGAGAACGGAAAGCCGGCGCCAAAAGTGCGGGAAGAGAGCAACTATCCTTGTCGTTTTATACAGCAGAACAAGAATAACAGCTATATGTTCCGTGTGACTTATTATAAGTGCAGAATCAATTTAGAGGTCTTTCATGTGCTGACGGACGGGATGGGCGGGATTAACTTCCTGAAGGAGCTGACCTACCAGTATCTGCGTCTGGTACATCCGGAGCTCTGCGAATATACCGGAGATTCGCTGCACTCGGATACGTCTTTAAATCGTGAGGACAGCTTTTTAAAAAACTATAAAAAGGGTTCTTCAAACGGTTACCAGAGAAAAAAGGCGTACTTAATCAAGGGGGAGCGCTTAGCGCCGGGAGAATTCGGTGTCATGCACGGCTATATGTCGGTGCGGGAGCTGAAGGAGGCCGGACACCGGTACGGCGTGAGCATCAACGAGTATCTGGTGGCGACCTATATCTGGAGTGTGTATCAGGAGTGTCTGCACGGCATGCCGTCCGAAAAGCCAATCCGCGTAGCGGTTCCGGTAAATTTGCGGCCGTATTTCAATTCGGTCACCACCAAGAATTTTTTCGTCATGGTGTCGGCGGAATTTCATCCGACAAAAGAATCATACGAATTTTCGGAGGTGGTGGATATTGTGAGGGAGAGCCTGCGCGGCCAGATACAGAAGGAGAATCTGGAAAAGCTGTTCTCCTACAATGTCTCCAACGAGAAGGTTTTTGCCGCGAGGGTGGTGCCGTTGTGTCTGAAAAATATCGCCATGCGCTACATCTACACCTCCTCGGCATTAGCGAACACGGCGACGGTCACGAACATCGGGAATATCTCCGTGGACGGGATTTATGAGCCGTATGTGGAACTGTTCCACGCGTTTTTGGCGATGTCAAAAGGACAGCACCTGAAGGGGACAATCTGTTCCTACCGGGACACGCTGGTGTTCAGTTTTAGTTATGATTTATCAGACCCGTCGGTACAGCGCGGATTTTTCCGGCAGATTGCGTCCGACGGAATAAAAGTTGAGGTGGAAAGCAATGGGGTGTTGTATGAGTAGATGCAGACAATGTAATGTGGAGATATTGGATGAGACAGAGCACTGCCCGCTCTGCAACTGTGTGTTAGAGCAGACGATGGAAGTCGAGAATATGTATCCGGATGTCAGAGTCATGTCGAGAAAGATGATGCTGTTCGGAAGGATTTATCTCTTTGCGGCAATCGTGACGGAGGCGCTGCTCGTGTATTTAAATATTGTTATCGAGTCGAAAATCTGGTGGAGTGCCATCACCGGACTGGCACTTTTTTACGGATATCTGTTAATCCGGTTTGCAATCCTCGGGAAGACGGGGTATCGCATGAAGGTGGTGGTGCTGACGGCACTTGGCGTGCTGATGTTCGTGGCAATCGATTTCCTGGTGGGCTACCATGGCTGGGCGGTCAACTATGTGCTGCCGTCGGGAATTATTCTGATTGATGCGGGGATTATGCTGCTCATGATTATCAACAGGCGCAACTGGCAGAGTTATCTGATGTGGCAGATTGTGATGATACTGTTTAGTCTGATACCGGTTATCTTTATCTTCGCAGGTGTTGTGACAGCCCCTGTCTTAAGCGGACTTGCGATGGCATTTTCCGTGGCGCTCTTTCTGGGAACCGTTATCATCGGGGACCGGCGCGCGAGAGTGGAGCTGATGCGGCGCTTTCACATCCGGTGACAAAGCCGCTGCATTGTAAGCTGAAGGCGGCAGACTGACAGGGAAAAATAGAGAAAAGGACGGCAGGAGAAGATGCAGGAGAGAGAATCCAGTATCAGGGGAAAGGTCATGCGCGACCTCATCCGGCATTTAACGAACGACAATCTGATTGGGAAAAAGATAAAGAACGGCGAACTGAGGAAAAAGATATCAGAGATAGAGCCGCCGTGGCATTGCCCGGATTATTTTAAATTAACTACAATTGATATGGGAAATTTTACCATGGAACTGCTAGAGCGCAGGGAAGGAAAAAATGAGCAGAAGGTAATCTTGCAGCTTCACGGGGGCGGATATGTGGGAGCGATGCGCAACGCCTACCGTTCCTTTGCAGGGCTGTACAATGGGGTCAGCAAGGGGATGAGCGTGCTGACAATCGACTATCGCGTGGCTCCGGAATATCCGTATCCTGCAGCACTCGAGGATGCGGTTGCCGCCTACCGCTGGCTTTTAGATCAGGGATACTTCTCAGAGCAGATTATCGTGGCGGGGGACTCTGCCGGAGGTGGGCTTGCGATGGCGCTGTGCCATTACATTAAAGACCATGGCATGCATCTTCCGTGTGGAATTATCGCTATGTCGCCGTGGACGGATCTGCTTGCGAGCGGGGAATCGTATGAGACGAATTATGAGAAAGATCCTCTTTTCGGGGGGACGAGAGACAGTTTGATTTACAACAAAGATTATGTGGGAGAGCACGATCCGATGGATGCCTATATCTCCCCTCTCTATGGAGATTTCAGGGATTTCCCTCCCATGCTCATCCAGGTCGGCTCCTACGAAATGCTGTTGAGCGATTCCGTGAGTGTGGCAGCAAAAGCGAGAGAGCAGGGAGTGAAAGTGCGCCTGAGTATCTATGAAGGAATGTTCCATATTTTCCAGATGGCAATGCTCCTCCTTCCGGAGTCGAAAAAAGCCTGGCTGGAAATCGGAAAATTTATTGAGATTCTGCTAGATGACTGACGTTCATATAGACAGGGATGCCGTTTTTGTAGGCGACGCTTGTCTCCCCCTGAATCAGCGGGGTGAGATAGTCTACAAGCGGCTGTTCGATATCACAGCCGGCATCGTTGATCCATTCGCGCGGGACCGATTTTGCTTCGTTTGCGATATTTTTTATCTCGGCATAGTCATATGCCACGGTGTACGGCTCGTTCGATACACGCTTTAAGACGACCATGGATGCGGTGATGCCCTGTTCGGCGAGTGCAACTGCTTTTTCGCCGAGTGCAAAAGCCTCATCGATGTCGGTCTTAGAAGCGAGGTGGGCAGCGGAGCGCTGCAGTACATTTAGTTCGATGGAACGGACTTTGACACCTAAATTTTCTTTGATGAAAAATTCCAAGGTCTTTCCGACACCGCTCAACTGGCTGTGTCCGAAGTTGTCCATGGACTGCTCGGAGGCGCTGATATAGTTGCCCTCATAGTCGCGGATTCCCTCGGAGACCGCCACGATGACATTGTTGTGTGTAAAGAGCAGTTTTTTCACCTGCATTAAAAAATCGTCCTTGTCGAAAGGAACTTCCGGCAGATAGATCAAATGCGGGGCTGTATTGTATTCATTTCTCGCAAGTGCAGAGGCTGCGGTCAGCCAGCCTGCGTCGCGTCCCATAATCTCCACGATGGTAACGCTTTTGACAGCGTAAATAAACGTATCGTGTGCAATCTCTAACAGAGAGGAGGCAACGTATTTTGCCGCTGAGCCAAATCCCGGCGTGTGGTCGGTCTCACAGAGATCGTTGTCAATTGTCTTCGGAATGCCGATAATCTTCACATCGCTGCCGACTTTTTTTGCGTACGCGGACAGCTTTAAGACGGTGTCCATCGAGTCGTTTCCCCCGATATAGAAAAATGCTTTGATATTCATTTTGTCAAACTGATTGAAAATATAGACATAGGAAGAATCATCGTCTATAAAATCCGGGAGTTTGAAACGGCAGGAGCCAAGGTACATGGCAGGAGTTGTTTTCAAGGTCTCGAGACAGTTCTCCCTCTCAACCAATTCCGTGAGATTTAAGTAGTGCTCATTTAAGATGCCTAAGATTCCGTTTACAGAACCATATACGGTATCGTAGTTAGGAGAACCTAGAACTCCCCGGATGACGCCCGCAAGGCTTGCGTTGATCGCTGCGGTAGGGCCTCCTGACTGTGCTACCATACAATTTTTCATAATTACCAACCTTTCTTCTGCAAAGAGAAAAACAATTATTTTAAAGTTCGGTTTCATACCGCATATTATCATAGCGAAAAAAGGAAATATTATCAAGAATTATTTTGAATAGAAAGAAGTGGGAAAAAGATGGAAAAATGTGCATTGTGTCCTAGAAATTGTAAAACAGACCGAAAAAATGGGGAGAGAGGGGTCTGTGGACAGACGGATACCTTAAAAGTTGCGCGGGCTGCACTCCACTTCTGGGAGGAACCGTGTATCTCCGGGGAGAAGGGCTCAGGCGCAGTCTTTTTCAGCGGCTGTGCGCTGCACTGCGTGTTCTGCCAGAACAAAGAGATTGCAAACGGGACGGTCGGAAAGGAAATCTCTGTGGAGCGTCTGGCTGAGATTTTTCTGGAATTGCAGGAGAAGGGGGCGAACAATATCAATCTGGTGACACCGGGACATTTTGTGCCGCAGATTGTGAGGGCGGTGGAATCCGCCAGAAATCAGGGACTGAAACTGCCGTTTGTCTACAACACCAGCAGCTACGAAACTGTGGATACCGTAAAAAAAATGGAGGGGATTGTGGATATCTATCTGCCTGATTTTAAATACATGAGTCCGACGCTCTCGGAAAAGTATTCCCATGCACCGGATTATTCCGAGGCGGCGAAGGCTGCCATCGCGGAGATGGTACGTCAGACCGGCGCACCGTCTTTTTGTGAGAGGGAGGGGCAGGAGCTGATGCGGCGCGGCGTGATTGTAAGACACCTCCTTCTGCCGGGCTGCGTGGAGGACTCCAAGGAGATTATCGCCTATCTCTATCGCACCTACGGTGACCGCATCTATCTGAGCATCATGAATCAGTTCACGCCGCTTTCGCCGCTTGCGGCCTACCCGGAATTAAACCGCAGGGTCACTGAGGAGGAATACGACGAGCTCGTCGACTACGCCATAGACCTCGGCGTCGAGAACGGATTTATCCAGGAGGGTGAGACGGCGGAGGAGAGCTTCATTCCCGACTTCAACTGTGAGGGCGTCTGACGCACGCCGGGGACGCACCGCCGGGGACGCACCCTTTTGTTCAATGGGGACGCACCCTTTTGTTCGTTGGGGACGCACCCTTTTGTCCAATGGGGACGCACCCTAGGGGCAGGCTCATGAAAAATTATATCATATCACAAAAAGAGATACCGTTTCACTCAATGCTACATGAATAAGTATCTCTAAATATCTTTGAAATAGTTATCAACAGTTGACGCAAACGGCACAAATTCGCCATCCATGGCTCAGTTGTGCCTTCAGCAGACATCGTGTCTGCTGATTGCTGGTGTGATACAAAGATATTAAGAGATACTAATTCATTCCCCAATTTTGCAAAACAGTATCTCTTTTTATGATAAGAAACAAAATTATGTAAGCCTGCCCCCTAGGGTGCGTCCCCGTTGAACAAAAGGGTGCGTCCCCGTTGGACAAAAGGGTGCGTCCCCATTGAACAAAAGGGTGCGTCCCCGTTGGACAAAAGGGTGTGTCCCTGGCGGTCAGCGGACTAGCGGTTCATCTCCAGCTGAAATTCTGAGGTGTCCTTGTGCTGTTCGATGATGTTGTTGATTTCATCAAGGTCGGTGAACACCATGTCCCCGATTACGCTGTGTTTGATAGCCGCCATTGCATTTCCGTATTCCAACGCCTTCTGGCAGTCCCTGTATTTCAGATAGCCAAATAGTGCACCTGACACATAAGCGTCCCCGCTTCCGATGCGGTCCACAACGTCGATGGAGTTGTAAGGTGCCTCGCGGTAGTACTTATTTTCTTTTGCAGAATAGATGATGGAAGTAAAATCATGTTTCTTCGGTGTGATAACAGTGCGCTCTGTGGAGGCGACCACAGAAATCGGATAATCCTCGCAGAATGATTTCTGAATCTCTTCGATGGTTCCGGTCTTGCCGAAGGTCAGGCGGGCTGTGTCCTCCGAGCAGAAAAAGATATCCACATAAGGGAGAATCTGCTCGATGCAGGCGCGCGCCTCCTCACCGGTCCACAGGTTTCCACGGAAGTTCACGTCGAAAGAGATAAGCGCACCGTTCTCCTTGAATTTTTTGATGCACTCCATTCCGAATTTCTGGGCGTTTCCGCCCAATCCCAATGTAATTCCACTGGTGTGGAACAATTTTGCATTGTAAAACATCGTCTCCGGCACATCGGAGATGTTGATGTTATTAATTGAAGAATGTTTTCTGTCGTAGACGACGCGCGGCTTTCTCGGGTAAGAACCGTATTCGTAATAGTAGATGCCGAGCCGGCTGTCCGGTGCGTGGTCCTCAATCAGATAGCTTTCGCTGACGCGGGAAAAATTTAACTGGTTGCGCACAAAAGTGGAGAGCAGGTTTGCGGGAATCTTTGAAATGACAGCGGTCTTTAAACCGAGCTGTCCAATCTCAGATGCCACATTGAATTCTGCTCCGCCTAAGTGTTTCATAAAAGTGTCGCCCTGGGCGAGCCTGCCGTTGATTGGCGTAGAGAGTCTTAACAAAATCTCTCCGAGTGTAATCACGTCGTATTTACAATCCATAAAAACCTCCTATAAGCTTTCGCTTTTCTTTTTAATCAAAACCTCTCTTTTGATGTTTCACAATGCGAAACTGTGTTTTGCATAACAAAACAACACTCAACCATTATATCTCAATAACGCAAAATTGAAAAGACTATTTTGGAAAAAAATACAAAAAAACAGATTGACATTCTGATTTAAGATGTTATAATGTTCATGTAAATTATGAAACAGAGTTCCATTATATGGAACGAATATCATAAGACATCATTAGTTCCCAAACTAAAATAGATTTGTGGCGGAGAAGTAACCCCCAATTACGGATGCCACGCAATTTCATGAATGGAAAAGACCGCGCTTAAGGCGCGGTTTTTTCGTGATATAGGAAATTCTATTTTCATTTTCACGTTCAGGTTTGGCAGGCAACAGTTCCGCCATAGCTGCTCTTGCGAATGGCGCGGGCTGAACGGTTACTTTGGCAAAACCTGCCTGCCGGCAGATATTGAGAAATCGACAGAGTTCGTGTATACTATAACGATAGAAGTACGTGATAGAAAGCAGGAAAATATGTTAAAAGATTTTGATTTGGAACAGTTGGTAGAACCGCTGCTAAGCTGGTTTTCGGCGAATGCGAGAAGCCTCCCGTGGAGGGAGGAGCCGACGCCTTACCGCGTCTGGGTATCGGAGATTATGTTGCAGCAGACGAGGGTCGAGGCGGTGAAACCTTATTTTGAGCGCTTTATGAGGAGACTACCCGATGTGCAGGCGTTGGCAGAATGTCCGGAGGATGAATTATTAAAACTCTGGGAGGGACTCGGCTATTACAATCGCGTCCGCAATATGCAAAAGGCAGCGATTCAGATTATGGAGAACTATGGAGGCGTCATTCCCTCGGACTACGATGAACTGCTTACGCTAAAGGGAATCGGAAATTACACGGCGGGTGCCATCTCCTCGATTGCATACGGAAAAGTTGCACCGGCGGTAGACGGAAATGTATTCCGAATTCTGACGAGGGTATCAGGGGACGACACTGACATCACAAAACCTGCTTTTCGAAAAATCGTAGAGCAGGAAGTGTGCAAGATTATCCCGGCAGGAGCAGACAGTACCCCGCCGGCCAAACAGTCATGCACAGCTCCACAACCGCCGTCAGATGACCGGACATGCACGGCGACACAGCCGTCGTCGGCCAACCGGCCCGGCAGATTCAATCAGGCTCTGATGGAGCTCGGCGCCACCGTCTGCCTTCCGAATGGCATGCCGCTCTGCGAACAGTGTCCATGGAATGAGATGTGTGTGGCGAGGCGGGAAGGAAGGATTGCGGAGCTTCCGGTAAAGAGCAAGGCGAAGCCGCGCAGAATTGAGAAGCGGACCGTGTTTATCATACGCGACGGTGAGAAGATTGCTATTCGCAAGCGACCGGAAAACGGGCTTCTGGCGGGACTCTACGAACTGCCCAATTTTCTTGGGGAATTTTCACAGGATGAGGCTTTAGAGAAAGTGAAAGAGATGAGCCTCTCACCGATTCGAATCGAAAAGCTCGGTGAGGCAAAGCATATTTTTTCACATATAGAATGGCAGATGACAGGATATATGATCCGCGTGGAGGAGTTAGAAGGGCAAAAAGAGAATCTGCTCTTTGTCGAAGCGGAGGATTCACAGAAAAAATATGCCATTCCGTCCGCGTTTGCCGCATATGCGAAATATATGAACATCAAGTTGGGGAATGAGCGGTTTTAGAGCCGGGATATTATAATAAGAGTGCCATAAAAAAAGAGGGAGCCGGTGCAAAAGCACCGGCTAAATATGAAAAAGATTAAGTGTATGGAAAGTGAAAAAATTCACTATTTAACGGGAGGACCTTGCCTTGCGGCAAGGTATGAAAACAAAATAAATTCATTTTCAAAAAAGTTATATGAAAAAGTCTCTTTTCTTTTGAGTTAAACATAGTATAAAAAACAAATGTGACTTTGGTATGTGTAATTTATTAGTTTTCTATGAATAATTTATGAACAAATTGGGATTGGATTATTCACGGAAACTGTGTATAATAGAGAGAGCATGAGTCAGAAAGGAGACCTGCAATGTACGACGCAATTGTAGTTGGAGCCGGAATTGCCGGTGCGGTTGCCGCACGGAAACTGGCGGAGGAAAAAGACAAAACAGTATTGGTGCTTGAGAGAAGAAATCATATCGGGGGAAATTGCTACGATCGGGCGGATGAGAATGGAATACTGATACATGAGTACGGGCCGCATATTTTTCATACCGGGTTGGAGGATGTTTATGAATATTTATCCAGATTTACGGAATGGTACGCTTTCGGACACGAGGTGGTTGCAAAGGTAGGCGGGCAGCTGATTCCTGTCCCGTTCAATCTGAATACGCTACATATGGTCTACGAGGGAGAGAAGGCAGACCGTTTGGAAAAAAAACTGATAGAAGCCTACGGCGAGGGAAGCCGCGTGCCGATTATGAAGCTTCGCGAGAATGAGGATAAGGACATCCGGGAGATTGCGCAGTATGTCTATGAGAATATTTTTCTCCGCTACACGATGAAACAGTGGGGGCAGAAGCCGGAGGAAATCAGTCCGGAGGTGACAGGCAGAGTGCCGGTGTTAATCTCTTACGACAACCGCTATTTTCAGGACAAATATCAGGGCGTGCCGAAGGACGGGTTCACATCGATGTTTGAAAAAATGCTCGACCATAGGAATATTGAGGTGCGTCTGGACACGGACTGCAGGGAGGTACTTCGCATCGAAGGAGACACCATCTTCTTTGAAGGAGAACCTTTTTCGGGGGACGTCATCTATACGGGAGCACTCGACGAACTGTTTGACTGCCGATACGGAAGACTGCCGTACCGCTCGCTCGATTTTTGCTTTGAGCATTATGACGAGCCGTCCTATCAGGGACACAGCGTGGTCAATTATACGGTCAGCGAGGATTTTACGAGAATTACGGAGTTCAAGTTTTTGACAGGGCAGCAGAATACAAATGGAACTACTATTGTAAAAGAATATCCGTTTGCCTACAGCGGTGCGCACGGGGAGATTCCGTATTACGCCATTTTGAATGAAGAGAACGAGGCGCTGTACCGGAAGTACAGGAGCCTGACGGACGGAATGCAGCATTTTCATCTGCTCGGCAGACTGGCGGAGTACAAATATTACAATATCGATGCAATGACAAAGAAAGCTTTCGAGCTGGTCGAAACATTATAAAAATATGATATCCAAGGGGATACAAAAGAAGGAGAACGTAAATGAAGTTATTGACATTTGCAATTCCATCCTACAATTCGCAGGATTATATGGAACATTGTATTGAGACACTTCTTCCGGGAGGGGAGGACGTTGAGATTTTGATCGTGGATGACGGTTCCAAGGACCGCACCGGCGAGATTGCGGATGCCTATGAGGCAAAATATCCCGGAATCGTGCGCGCCATTCATCAGGAGAACGGCGGACATGGTGAGGCGGTCAACGCCGGAATCCGCAATGCGACAGGTCTGTTTTTTAAAGTCGTCGACAGTGATGACTGGGTGGACGGCGAGGCATATGCGAAGATTTTAGACAAACTCCGCGAGCTTGCCGGCGGCAAAGAGATGTTAGACATGTTTGTCGCGAACTATGTCTATGAGAAGGAGGGCGCAAAACACAAGAAAGTGATGCGCTGCACGGCTCTCCCGAAAGACCGCATTTTTACATGGGATGAAGTTTCCCATTTCAAAAAGGGGCAGTACATTCTGATGCATTCTGTCATCTACCGCACACAGCTGCTTCGCGAATGTGGATTGGAACTGCCGAAGCACACATTCTATGTGGATAACATTTATGTCTATAAGCCGCTTCCGAGTGTGAAGAATATTTATTACATGGATGTGGATTTTTATCGTTATTTTATTGGCAGGGACGATCAGTCTGTCAATGAAAAAGTGATGATTGGGAGAATCGACCAGCAGATTCGGGTCAACAAGATTATGGTGGATGAGTTTGATTTATGGAAGATTCAAAATCGCAAATTGCGCCACTATATGTTCAATTATCTCGAGATTATCACAGTCATTTCCACAATCATGCTGATCCGCTCCGGCACGGAGGAGAATCTGGAAAAGAAGCGGGAACTCTGGCGCTATATTAAACAGAAGGACATCCGCCTGTTCCATCATCTCCGTATGGGAATCATGGGAAGTACCATGAATCTGCCGGGAAGAGGAGGGAGAAAAATATCGGTCGCTGCCTACAAAATCTCCCAGAAGGTTGTTGGATTTAACTAGTACACCTGATGCATTTTGTGGAAGAGATCGGTCTTCATATCATAGAGCTTTTTCGACAGGTCGACGTAGATCTCCTGCGGATT
The DNA here is from genome assembly GCA_964495195.1 of uncultured Roseburia sp. Lineage (GTDB taxonomy): Bacteria > Bacillota > Clostridia > Lachnospirales > Lachnospiraceae > Roseburia. The sequence continues at coordinate 3,728 of CAZBUW010000039.1, read as the reverse complement.
GACGAAGCGTTTCGTCTCATCCCAGATGGTCTCCTTTTCCCGGTTGCAGACGGTCTGAATCTCCATGACGCTCGGGGAGTGGTATACGGTCCGCCCCTCTGAGATGACCGGAATTAACATTTCGCGCATCGTATAGCTTTGACCCGGAAGTTTCGTCTTTTTCCAAGGGGCATTCGGGTCGAAGAGCAGAAGGTCTTCGGACTCGTCAAAACGTTCGTCGGCAAGGCAGATGAGGTCGGCGCGAATCTTGCCGGTCTCCTTGTCGTAGATGCGGTAAAAAGTCTTGTTGCCCGGGTTGGTGACTTTTTCAACATTTTCGGAGAGCTTGATCTTCGGGACAAAATTTCCGTTCTCGTCTTTGATGGCGGCAAGTTTGTAGACACCGCCGAAAGCAGGGTGGTCTTTGGAGGTGATGAGACTTGTTCCGACACCCCATGAGGTGATTTTTGCCCCCTGGGCTTTCAGGGTCTCAATCAGGTATTCGTCTAAGTCGTTTGATGCAGCGATGACCGCGTCCGGGAAACCGGCGTCATCGAACATTTTGCGCGCTTTCTTGGAGAGGTAGGCGAGATCTCCGCTGTCCATACGAATTCCGTAATTGGTCAGAGGGATTCCGGCTTCTCGCATCTCGGTAAAAACGCGGATTGCGTTTGGCACACCGGAGTTTAAGGTGTCGTAGGTATCCGCTAACAGGATGCAGGCGCTCGGGTAGAGCTCGGCATATTTTTTGAAGGCGGTGTACTCATCCGGGAAGCTCATAATCCAGCTGTGGGCGTGTGTGCCGAGAACCGGGACATCAAAAATCTGACCGGCGAGCACGTTGGAGGTTCCGATGCAGCCGCCGATGACAGCGGCTCTCGCTCCGTAGGTGCCGGAGTCCGGTCCCTGCGCCCGGCGAAGTCCGAATTCCATGACGCCGTCCCCCTTGGCTGCGTAGCAGACGCGGGAGGCTTTGGTGGCAATCAGACACTGGTGATTGAGGATGTTTAAAATCGCGGTCTCCACGAGCTGCGCTTCCAGAATGGGAGCGACGACTTTGATTAAGGGCTCCCTCGGAAAAATAAGGCTGCCCTCTGGAACGGCGTAGAGGTCGCCTGAGAATTTGAAGTTGTGCAGATACTCGAGAAAATCATCGTCGAAGATGGACAGGCTCCTCAGGTAGGCGATGTCCTCATCGTCGAAATGCAGATGCTCGATGTAGTCGATGACCTGCGCGAGACCGGCGCAGACAGCGTATCCGCCGCCGCTCGGATTGGAGCGGTAGAACGCGTCGAAGACGACCACGCTTTGGTTATTGTTTTTAAAATATCCCTGCATCATGGTCAGTTCATAGAGATCAGTCAATAACGTCAGATTTAATGTACTCATATCGTTTGCTCCTTATCGTGGTATAATGATGTTGGGGTCAAAAGGGGTTAATACAAGTTGTGTTTGTCATATTGCACAAAATAATTTTTTCGTTTGTTCCGAATTACGGATATAAGATTTTCTAAATGTTTTGTCATAAATTTTAGCTACGACCGCAATCGCCCAAGATTCGCCATCCATGGCTCAGCGAGGGCTCTCAGCAACATCCTGTTGCTGAGTTGCTGGGTACATACAAAACATTAAGAAAATCTAATATCCTTCATTAAGTCACAAATGCAAAAACTATTTTATGCAATATGACAATTCAAATTTTCATTAGCCCCTTTTGCCCCCAACATCATATAATGGGTCTATTATATATTATTTTGCCCATTTTTTTCAAGTTCTTACAGAAAGCAGCATAGCTGCCTTTGCGGATGGCGCGGGCTGAACTGTTACAGAGGATAAGGGGAGGCAGGACAGATGGAAAGGAAATGGAACATGGAAGGATTGAGCAGAAAAGAAACTGCGATGAAACATTTTGAGGAGGGTTACAACTGTTCGCAGTCGGTCGTTTTGACTTATGCGGATTTGCTTGGGATGGAGGAGGAACAACTTCTTCGTGTCGTCTCCGCATTCGGCGGCGGCATGGGAAGACTGCGCGAGGTGTGCGGGAGTGTGAGCGGGATGTTTTTTGTGCTCGGCACGCTCTATGGATATTCCGACCCGAAGGCGAGGGACGAGAAAGCGGAGTTGTACGCTAAGGTGCAGGAGTTAGCCGGACGTTTTGAGGAGAAGAACGGCTCAATCGTCTGCCGTGAACTCTTAGGACTCTCCGTCAAGCGCGAGGCGCCGGTGCCGGAGGAGCGCACAGCGGCATATTATAAGAAGAGACCGTGCAGGGAACTGATCGGGATGGCGGCGGAACTTATGGAGCAATTCATCGCGGAGAACCCGATACCAGAATAAGCGATTGCGAAACTCTGTTTTTCTTATTGCCGCTGTACAATATAGACAATATCCCGCTGGGCACGCGTTTGCTACTTGTCGCTCGTAGCGGTACATAAGGCGCCAAAATACGGCACCTAAGTACCGACGGCTCCAAAGTGCCCTGCGGGGATATGTCTATATTGTACAACGCCATATTAGAAATTTAGAGTTTCGCAAACGCCTAGTGTACTGTATCACTCACATTTCGCCAAATAGCTTGCCTGAAAGTGAATGATACAGTACACTAGATACCAGAAAAATAAAAGGAGATTTTTACATGAGTGAAGAACAGTTTACAAATGAAAACACAGAACAGATGCCGGAGCAGGTTCAGGGGACACAGGAAAATGTGAGTGCGCCGGAATATGAAAGCCAGCCGGCACCGAATCAGTATAATCAGGGCTATGGACAGCCGAATCAGTATAATCAGGGCTATGGCCAACCGGCGCCGAATCAGTATAATCAGGGCTATGGACAGCCGAATCAGTATAACCAGGGCTACGGACAGCCGAATCAGACTCAGAATCAGTATAATCAGGGCTATGGTCAGCCGGCGCCGAATCAATTTAACCAGGAGTATGGTCAGCCGAATCAGTATAATCAGGGATATGGCTGGATGCCGCAGGAGAAAAAGCCGTCGGACGGCATGGCAATTGCATCGATGGTGTTGGGAATTCTGAGCATCGTAAGCTGCTGTCTGGGTATCATCGGCCTGACTTTGGGAATTATCGGACTTGTGCTTGCAATCATCGATATTACAAAAGGTTCTAAGAGTGGAATGACAACTGCGGGACTTGTGTGCAGCATCATTGGAAGTTGTTTGAGCATGTTTTGCATGTTCAGCAGCTTGGTGAGTTGATTTTAGAAGAGAGGCGGGGGAGAGATATCATGTACGAAGAACAAAACCAGCAGCCGTATGTGCAGCCAGAACAGCCGCAGCCGTATGTGCAGCCACAGCCGTATGTGCAGCCACAGCCGCAGCCGTATATGCAGCCACAGCCGTATGTGCAGCCGCAAAAGGGCGATTCCAACGGATTCGGGATTGCCTCCATGATCTTAGGAATTCTTGCGGTGCTCTTATTCTGCACCGGCTGCAATATTCTGCTTGCGATTTTAGCCATTGTATTTGGAATCATCCAGATTGTTAAGAATAAAAGGGTGGGATTTGCCATTACGGGAATTGTTACCGGCGGAATATCAATTCTGATGTTTGTCCTATTTGCCAGTTGTGTATTTGCCGGCATGGAGAACACCGGAGGTTTTTACGACTATTATGACAATTATTACGATGATTATTATGACGATTATTTCGATGAATATACAGATGCATATAAATGGGGCTGTAAAAAAAGTCCACTAAAGAGCAGCCATGATAGTCCCGATTGATGACT
>CAZBUW010000038.1:0-28430 GCA_964495195.1 uncultured Roseburia sp. | reverse complement strand
TTGCCAAATCGTTGCCAGTACTTAAACAAATTTGTTTGAAACCCGCATAAATACTTGCTTTTTGAATTCCATTTCATCACTCGAACTCAATCGTCCCCGGTGGCTTACTAGTCAGATCATAGAATACCCTATTGACCCCCTTGACCTCATTGATCACTCTGCTCATCACCTTCTGCAGCACCTCAAACGGAACCTCTGCGGATTCGGCTGTCATGAAGTCGACCGTCTTGACGGCGCGGAGCGCCACAGCGTAGTCGTAGGTTCTCTCGTCGCCCATGACACCGACGGAGCGCATGTTCGTGAGGGCGGCAAAATACTGATCCGGTTTCCACGGAGCGGCCTCGCCGTGCTCTTTCGCGTAAGATTTCGCTGCCTCATCCACCTCGGCGCGGTAGATGGCATCGGCATCCTGCACAATGCGCACTTTCTCGGCGTTCACTTCGCCGATGATACGGATACCTAGTCCCGGGCCCGGGAACGGCTGACGGAAGACAAGGTTCTCCGGGATGCCTAATTCAAGTCCGGCTTTTCTTACTTCATCCTTGAATAAATTTCGAAGCGGCTCAATGATTTCTTTGAAATCGACAAAATCAGGAAGACCTCCAACATTGTGGTGGGACTTGATGACGGCGGATTCACCGCCGAGACCGCTCTCCACAACATCCGGATAGATGGTTCCCTGTGCCAGGAAGTCAACCGCTCCGATTTTCTTTGCCTCCTCCTCAAATACGCGGATGAACTCCTCTCCGATGATTTTACGCTTCGCCTCCGGCTCCGTCACACCGGCAAGTTTCCGGTAATAGCGCTCCTGCGCGTTGACGCGGATAAAGTTTAAATCAAACTGTCCGTTTGGTCCAAATACGCTCTCGACCTCATCGCCCTCATCTTTTCGCAAAAGACCGTGATCTACGAAAACACAGGTGAGTTGTTTTCCGATGGCTCTCGACAAAAGTCCCGCTGCAACGGAGGAATCCACCCCGCCGGACAGCGCGAGAAGGACTTTTCCGTCGCCGACTTTCTCACGGATTTCTCTGATGGAATGCTCCACAAAGGAATCCATCTTCCAGGTTCCGGCACAGCCGCAAACGCCTCTCACAAAATTGTGAAGCATCTTCGTTCCCTCCTGCGTGTGCAGAACCTCCGGATGGAACTGGATTGCATAGAGCTTCTTCTCCGCATTCTCCGCCGCTGCGACAGGGCAGTCCGCTGTGTGGGCAACAATTTTAAAATCCGGTGCGGTCTTGGAAATATAGTCAAAATGACTCATCCAGCAGATTGTTTTTTCCGATACATTTCCAAATAAAGCGGAGGATTTATCTACCATAACCTCTGTCTTTCCATATTCGCGGACCGGTGCTTTCTCGACCTTGCCGCCTAAGACATGCATCATCAGCTGTGCTCCATAACAGAGCCCTAAGACCGGAATGCCCAGCTCAAATAATTCCTTGGTATATGTCGGGGAATCCGGCTCGTAGCAGCTGTTTGGCCCGCCTGTCAAGATGATTCCCTTCGGGTTCATTGCTTTAATCTGCGCAAGATCTGTCCGGTAAGAATAAATCTCACAGTACACATTGCACTCTCTGACACGTCTGGCGACCAACTGGTTGTACTGACCGCCAAAGTCAATGACGATAACTTTTTCCTGGGAAAAAATATTTTCCATATCGTTTGTATCCTCCTGCTTTTTTCAACTGTTTCTATTATATAATGCACTTTTGTGGTTTACAAGTGGCAAGTTTGGTGCGGATGATATTTTGTCGTTTTTTTGAAAAAAGGGACATTTGACCCCTTCTTATACGTCATTTCGCCTAGTGCGTCAACACATTGGCGTTTCGTATAAATGTGCTGATTTGGCATCGCCCTGCAAAACGGAAGGCGCAGGCATGGCAGTGTCAGTTTCCAAAACCAAACTGCTGCCGCAGGATGCGTATAATCTATGCAACTTCCTCGCATACTACAGGATATGAAAAGAGATTCCATGCTTCCGGATTTTCAAAAACTCTGCGAACCGGCGCAGAATTCTATCATGTATTATGTGGGGCTTTCCATTTTCTATTTTTTTCTGGCCGCCGTTGGCGGTTACCTCTGGGAAGTCTCAATCTTTCTGATGCAGGAACAGCGCTTTTACAATCGCGGTTTTCTCTACGGCCCGTGGCTGCCAATCTACGGCGTCGGCGCAGTGCTGCTCACCGTCAGTCTCCGTTTTACCGGGCTCTGCCGCGGAAAAAAATCCTTCCCGAAAGCTTTTCTCCTCTCGCTGCTGCTTTGCACCTCGGTGGAACTTTTGGCCGGATGGGTTCTCGATGTCTTCTGGCACCTACGATATTGGGATTATTCTGACTATCTTTGTAATTTTAATGGCTACATCTGCCTTGCCTCCGCAGTCGGATTCGGTCTGGCCGGGATGTTCTGGCTCTGCGCACTGGCTCCCTTTTTTGAAAGAGTCTATAAAAAAATGCCGGCACCGCTACAATGCATTTTTAACACACTGCTGGTACTGGCATTTCTATTTGACTGTGCCGCCTCGCTCATCTATCCGAACATGGGCGCGGGCATCACTTTCTGATTCCATTGCCGGTCAAATCATTCTCTAAGCCTCATCCGCTCCAAAATGATTTTTCAAGTTATTTGACAAATCAGAAATATTGACAATCTCTGTCTTGACATCGCCGACCGAGTCGCGCTGTCTCGAGATACTCTCCGCAATGTTACTAATCATCGCGGAATTTTCTTCGGTGGTGGCAACTAACGTCTCAATCTCATCGTTAATCTCCTCGAAATCATGTTTTACATTCTCAATTACTTGATATTCCTCGCGAACCACACCGTGGGCGTCCTCGATGGAACCACGGATTCCGTCGAAGACTTCTAAAAGGCTGGACATCTTTTCCACGCCCTCGACTGCTGCCTGCGCACCGGCGTTAATCTTAGAAGATACATCGTTCGTCGTCACTGTGAGACCGTTGATAATCTGGTTAATATTGTCTGCGGCTGCGGAACTCTGCTCCGACAGACTGCGGATTTCATCTGCCACGACCGCAAATCCTTTTCCATGCTCTCCTGCTCTCGCTGCCTCGATGGATGCGTTCAAAGACAACAGGTTTGTCTGTGAGGCAATCGCATTAATCTCTCCTAAAATTCCCGTGATTCGCTTCATCTCCTCGAGCAGTTCATCGGTTGCGCCCTGTGCGGAGGATACCGTCTCCGACATATCCTGAAGATTCTCTTTTACCAGTTCCGCCTCCGAATTGCCTTCATCGACGGATTTATTGACATCCTTAAAACTTTCCTCTAAATGCTTTGCCATCTCATAGTTGCGGTCAATCTCCTCGTTGGCGCCCGCAATCTTCTCATTGACGGCGACGGTCGCATGCGTCGTGCTCTCCACCACGCTTCCCATCTGTTCCGCCGCCTGGCTGACGGACTCCGCCTGTGTGGAAAGTTCCTGCACTCCCGCTTTGCAGTCTGAGATTGCACTGTTGAGATTTCTTGAGATGTCGATTGCCACCTCCTCATTCTCGCGCACAATCGTCAGTGTCTTCTCCGTCTTATCTAAGAGCTGACGCCCTCTCGCCGTCGCATTGATCAAAACTGCTGCAACGAGGCCGAATATAACTACCTTTGTCAGTGCGCCGACAATGCCGCCTTGATCACCGTCAATAATCTGCGGTTTTGCAATAGCACAAATCAATGATACCGCACCGACCGGAACTGCGTAATAAAATACATAGCGGCGGTCAAAATACACCGCCATCATGGCAAGAAGCGCATAGTTTGCAATAAATGCAACCGAATTGCCACCCTGCACAGCCGCAAAGACCAGCGTCGCAAGCGACGGTATGACCGTAATGCAGAGCGCCTTAATCAGATCATCTTTGATTACAAATCTGCTGACAGTCGACACAACCGCACTCAGAATCAATACTGCCACACCAATCAATCCATTGATACTGATCCCGTAAGCCACCAGCGTCAACACTGCAAGCAATACAACTCCGACCAGAATAATTGTATTATTTTGTTTATGTATCTTTTCCATTTCGTACCTCCAAATAACGCTTTTATCCGTGTTCATCCTATGTATCTTAACACATTTTTGTTTCATATTCCACAGATTTCTATCCGAACAGCACTTTTCGTCATTTTTTATATTTTAGTTCTTTATTCCTATTTTTTCACATCAAAATAGACAATAGCGATATGTCACATCCCTACCATACACTCTCCCTCGATGGAGACAAGATATCCCTGCTCGTCCTCATCCTGCAAAACTCTGTAGTTTAACAAATAGGCGCTCCTCCCGTCAGTCTCGACCTGTTCATAGATGGAAGGCTCACACTCTAAGCGGACGACCCCGTCGGCCCCCATATTCCGGATTACAACATAGCACCCCTGCTCGTCCTGCTCCTTGTCCTGTACTAACGTGAGCGTCAACACATTTTTCCCAAAATCTCTCGTAGCTGCCACTGTAAAAATCTGAATTCCTCCGAGGAGCAAAAGCAGGAGAATCGTTCCCGCCTTTTTCTTTTTACACAGAAAAAAGAGGAGCAGCGCAACCGGCCCGCAAACTATGCAGACTCCAAGCAAAAAGCTTGTCCCCGCAGCAATATAGCCGGCCCATTCATCGTAGCCCCTCACCCATGTCATATAATAGAACAAAAGGGACAGCAAATATAAAGCTGAAGAAAAAACAAACACAGCGAAGCTGACCCGGTAGAATTGTAACTTTTCCATACGACCAAGTCCTTTCTAATTGTTCTCCCTTTTCTTTTCCCTCTTGCTTATTATAGTACTATTATACCTTTTTTATTCGGGCCTCTCAAGAAACGTTTTCGTCAAAAAAAGACCACGCACGGCGTTCTTTCGCGCCGTATGGTCTTTTTTGTAATCTCCCCTCAGATTTGCTGATGAAGATATTTTTCTTTGGTCGCCATGCCTCCTCTGATATGCCGTTCTGATTTATTGACATCTAACACCTTCCGGACTTCTGACGCGAGAGATGGATTGACCTGCACGAGGCGTTCCGTGCAGTCTTTATGTACGGTTGTTACAATTTGGAACGCTATTATTCTCCCCTTCTATCAGAACTTCTTCATCCAGTCCTAAATCTCCAATAAGACGCAGGAAAATGTCCACATTACCATCCTTGTCCACTTCGATTTTCTTAACCAGACGTTTGAGCTGCATATTAGTCATCTCATGTACATCTACAATGTCTTCCAACTCTTTGAATGTACTATTGAGGATTGCTTCAAGCTGTTCGCCTTTTGTAAGGTGGTAAGAAACCATCTGCAGTTCCTTTTCCAATCGTTCAATCTCTTTTCTCATACCACCAATTTTCTCATTGAGTTCCGCTCTGGAAATCAGATCATCGGTGTACATATCCATATATTTCTCACGAGATTTTTTTAATTTAGAAAGCTCTGCATTCAGTTCCTTTTCGTATTCTAAGTTCTCATCTTTTGCCTTGTACACACGCTGGAATTCACGCTTAACATGTTCGATAACTTTCTTCTTTTTACTGAGCACTTCTGTAAAATACTCCTGCAACATCTGAATCAGTTCTTCCTCATCAACTGTCACCGCGTTAGGGCAACTATCTGCTCCACGGCCATTGTGACCAGAGCATACCCAGCGGACATAAGTGTTTTTATACTGACGGACGGTTCTTCGGAAAGACCATCCACAATCCTTACACTTAATCAGCGTAGAAAATAGGTATTTGTTGCTCTGCCGCTCATGGGTCAGTTTAAAAGAATCATGACGGCCTTTTAAAATCTCCTGCGCCCTGTCAAAGATTTCGTCATCGATAATACGAAGTTCCGGACGTACTGTTACTAACCATTCAGATTCATCTTTATCTTTTCTCTGCCCGGTTAAAAAATCTGCAACTTCTTCTTTTCCATTGATAATCTTTCCGGTGTATATCTCATTCGTCAGAATACGGCAGACTGAATTCTGGCTCCAGTTATTTCCCCGTTTTGTCTTTATGCCACGATCATTGAGCATATTGGCAATCTTAGCGCCACCAAAGCCTTCTTCGGTGTACCACTTGTACATCTGACGAATCGCCTTTGCCTCTTCCACATTGATGGATAGATTGAAGTAATCGCCGATGGTTTTATCGTAACCATAAACAATGTTTGGAACTCGACCTTTTTCTGCATTCATCTTCTTGCCGAATTTGATACGCTTTGATGTGTTGGCACTTTCTTCCTGGGCTAGTGCTCCAAAAATGGTCAGAACGAATTCACTGTTACCCATGCTGGTCATGTTGGCAGTCAGAAACTGTGTCTCGATACCAAGTGCTTTCAATTTACGGACACTCTGCAGCAAGTCTACCGTATTTCTGGCAAAACGCGAGATATCCTTTACCACCACCATTTCAAATAAGCCTTTTTCTGCGTCTGCAAGCATACGCTGGAATTCCTTGCGATTCTTGATTTTAGTTCCGGAAATGCCCTCATCCGCATATAATCTAATAAGGGTGTCTCCTGTGCGTTTGGTATATTCGGAGAAGAACTCTTTTTGAGTCTCTAAACTATTTAATTGGTCTTCTTTGTCGGTGGATACTCGACAGTATGCGGCTATGTTCATGTTTGTCGACCTTTCTGTTTGATTTGTTGCGTTCTGTTACGACTATTATTTTATTATGTAGAATAGAAAAAGGCAAGAGATTTTCTCCTGCCTTGTTTAACTAAACGTTTCCTGGACTTCCTCCGGCAAATACTTCGCCAGTTCCTCCACCAACTCATACACCTTCGTTCCCGGTACAATCTCTGTCGGCGTTTTACCTGCTCCCTCTTTAACAATCTTCTTCGCATATCGTATCGCCAGCTTGGGATTTCCATGCTCAAGAAGAATCCCGAAAATATTCTGCATATTCTTCTGATACTTTCCAAGACCCAGCTCCTTAAACTTATCATTCAAGAATTCAATATACTCACCCCTATGGTTATTGGAAGTGTAATACGCAAAATGTAACAAGAACCAAAATTCAATACACTCATTGCTCCAAGCGGTATGATACTGTAACTCTGAATTTTCTTTGTTCAAATTTGCTGCTCGTTCCACAACCCCATTAAAATGTTCTGCCGGGAAACTATCCTTGTCGTATACGCACCAGATTTGACCCTTTTTAATTTTGTTCTTTCTCACATAGTCTTCCGCCATACCAATTACTCGCATGGTTTCTGCCTGACAAGGTTCAATCTCTATCAGAACCATATCCTTGTAAATCGGATTTTCTTCAATCAGCTTCTTAAATCCCGCAAAATACAGTGGCTCTGTCTGCTGACCTTCACAGAAAATATAATATCTGTATTGCTTCATCTCCAAGTGCTCTTGGCGACGTTTCTTTTTCCAATCAAGCTTGCTTGCTTTTGCTCCTTTCCCTGCTTTTTTAGGCATTCACTTTCCCCCAATCTATAATTCTTCTGAGGTACGGATCAGCGCCATACTTACCTTCAAGATACTGCTTATCAAACTTAGCATCTTTGCGTACAGATTCACCCTTTTCATTCTTAAATTCTACAAGAGAATAAAGTTTAGAGTTCTGTGCATTTCCTTTTGCCACAAACCAGATTTCATCCCTGCGGAACACTTCACTGTTCATTGTTGACAAATCATGAGATGTGAATATCAGCTGCGCCTTGTGTTTATTGATACTCATATCATTAAACATCATGATGATATAACGTAAGAGTACTGGATGGATTTTAGCATCTAGCTCATCAATTACAAGCACTGTTCCGTCCAATAAACTAGCTGCTATAAACGGAAGCAGACCAAACAACTTCTTGGTTCCACTCGATTCATCCGACAGACTAATCTCGGTTTCTACATCATCTACGAGGTGTTTTGTAAACACTTCTATTCTATCGTTCTCTTTTTCTTCTACTCTGAAATCAACGATATCCAAATCCATTTCCTGAATCATATCAAGCATCAAATGCTTTACATCTTCCGATGTAGAAATGGCCATCCTAAGTTCTTGGATTGGGTTACCATAGTTTAAGAAATCAATCCCTTCGTCAAACCAATCCAAAACATCCTTAACAACAGCATTTTCTTTATATGCAATGCCTAAGTAAGAAAGTAAAGCAAGATTCTTTGATAAATCTTCGCTAACTTTAAGTTTGGCAAATGCACCTTTGAGAGTAATATCATTATCTTCCCTTGTGAACAACGCCGAACGTCTTCCAGTTTCAAGTTTAACCCTGTCCAGACTCTCACGCACAACCACATCTCGCTTAACATGGAGAATATATCTGTACTCTGCAATCGCAGTGCGAAAAAATAATTCAAATTCAGTTGGCTCATTTTTACTTTCTGAAAATGCAAATGGTTTCACTATAATTCTTTTCTTTAAGAATGCAAGTTCTTCATTATCAGCCGTAGCATAAATCGGACGTAATACCTTTGACACCAATGTACCCATTGCCTCTAAAACATTGGATTTACCACCACCATTAGGTCCGTAGATGGCAGATACCGGCAAATACATTTCGTCATCCTTATCTTTAATTATTCTATCTTCATGTTCGCTGATTGCAGCTGCCTGCATATCGAAAGTAACTTCATCTCTTATACTTTTGTAATTCTTTACAGTAAATTGACATAACATCACACTTTACCTCCAATCTATCTTTATTATATCCCGTTTTCATAATTTTGCAATATATATTTGAGATTATGTCTCATATTTTGCTTCAAAATATCATTTTTTAATAATTTTTACCCTGCTATATATAAGAAGAGCAAGGCATCCCTACCTTGCTCTTCTTCTCTTCGGAACCCCTGTGTGCTCCACCTCGCTCTCCTTTACTTCTGATATATACTCGCCTAGCAGTTCACTCAACACCGTTGCTTTCTGCATGGCTTTTTCAACCTTGTCCTGATTTATCCCTACCACCTGTCCTTCTTTTTCAACCCTATGAAAGTGTGTCTCAATGTAGACCTATAAATTCACTATTCTCCATCTACACATATCCCTCCTGTTTCTACTCACTATAAAACAACTGCTTTGGACTCTTTGGTTTTTCAGGATTACTCATTTTTATCTTTCCACTTTCCACCAAAGGCATAACATGCGTCTGGATAGCGTAAGTAACCGATGATAATCCCAGATATTCACATATCTCTTTTCGTGTTCTCGGAGTTCTGCAGAATACCAAAAGATTGTTTGCATCTTCTAATTCCGGCTCCGTTTTGTTGATATTACCTGACTTATAAAATGTCACAGTAAAACTGCCTCTCTCATCTGCGAACTTCGGTTCCTTAAGATGAAATTTTTCCATTTCTTTACGAATTGTCGGTATACCGGAATATCTGTTTTCTGTAACACGCAATGTCTCTAAGGCTGACGCCAATACAGGATTTCTCGTGTCCGGCTGCATTTTACCCAACTGATCAACTTTAATTCTTCCGTATATACCTCCCGGATTTTTTATTTCCATCCTGTCTTCGTACATAATAATTTGTATTGGCATACCTTCCGTATGAATACTGTAATCCCGGTGAACCAGCGCATTAATAATTGCCTCTCTGACCGCAGTGATAGGGTAATCTGTCCTATCTTCTCTGCCCCCAGTTTCCGGATTAATAATTGTCTTATTTTTCATATTCTTTTTCACAAAACGAATTGCTTCATCAAGCATCTCTGAAATACTTCCCTCAATTCGTTGATTGTCTAAGAATCGCTCCCCCGAATCCCCAAGGCTTCCAATCTCTGCTCCCGGCACGGCGATTGCCGTAATACATAACTGTGGAAAATACGCTTGTGGATACGGACTAAAAATCATCGTTGCACTCAATGTCACTTCTTTATTTCTAGTCACACTCATCAATTCATAGATACTTTCATTATCCATATTGGATAAATTAGGTTTCCCTCTTTTAAGCAAATCAATATATAACGTTAATCTCTCTTGATTTAACGAAGACAACGTCGCCCTTTGCACGATGCGAACATCGTCTTGGTACTTCTTCCTGTATGCCTCGTAGCTATAGACTTCATACTCTGTCATAGGCTCATCACTATCACCTACACGAGTATACGAACCTTTCAAACGACCTCTCCCTTTATAAAACACAGGTCTGTCTGCCAAATCAACACTTGGAATCTCGGCTGACACAAAGGACTTGCCCTCCTTCTCTATAACTGTTAACAATGGACGAACAATCGGTTCCATTTGCAGGCATTGCTCATTTATCTTTTTTTGTATGTCCTGCGGATCATAAACGCCCACTTCTTTATAATCCTGCTTTTCATCTATTCCGAAAATAATAATTCCACCCTCATCCTGATTCGAAAAGCTAGACAGTGAATCATACAAATGCTGTGGACAGCCTTTTTCCGCACTCTTTAATTCAAGAGTGTTTGATTCTGACTTCATCTTTTGTATCATTTCGAGTTTTTCAAATAATTCTTCCGCTGTCATTTGAATTCCCTCCATTTCTTAATTTACATTTTAACATCCCTTTAACTTATATGCAAGAATCTCAAAAAAATATCCACGAACTCAAAAATAAACTCAAATATCTTGAAATAATTTTAGTTTCTTGCTGTTTATAAAGTAAAAACTCAAATACAAACTCAAAATCTTTTCACTTGTATTTCACATTCTGTATCTGTCAAAAAGCAAGGCACATCCTACCTTGCTTTCTTCCTCTTCGGAGCCCCCGCCTGCTCCGCCTCATTCTCTTCTACTTCTGATATGTACTCGCCTACCGGTTCACTCAACACCGTTGCTTCCTGTATGGCTTTTTCAACCTTGTCCTGATTTATCTCTACCAACATCTTACATAAAAACTCGGCGGTATCTTCCAGCGAATTCGGATTATGAAAACGATAATTCAATTTCTTCTTCAAGCGGAATCACCACCTCCTTTTTCTGCCACCTGTCCTTCTTTTCAATCCTATGAGAGTGTGTCTCAATGTAGACCTATAAATTTACTATTCTCCATCTATACAAATCCCTCCTGTTTCTTCTTCCACCAAATACTTAGCGTTCAAAAATGCTGATTACAAAAAATGCAATTGAGAAAGGCTCTGATTCCTACCTCAATAGAAATCAGAGCCTTTCTCTCTTGGAACAGCCTGGCACAGCGGTCTTCGCCCCGTTACGGTCGCTGCTAAACAAGCGCCACCGGCGTTTAGCAGCCTGCTGTAAACATATGAATTTCCCATTTAAAATTAGCCAAGATTACTAAAGCAACACTTCATATTTGTAATCTTTCATGATAATGTCCGTTCCTCGTTTCTTGTATGTGTTTTCACTTACAATTTTTCCTCCACATTTCTGAGCAACACGATTCGACGCCACGTTTTCCTGCCCGACAAAAACAGTAACCTTTTCTGCCCCCTGACTGCGAGCATATTCAATCATACCTTGTGCGATTTCTGTTGCATATCCCTGACACCAAAAATCTCTATGTACACAGTAGGCAATGTCATATATTTTCTTATCTTCACTTATCATGAAACTACATGTGCCCACTCTCTCCAGGGAATCCTTAAAAACAGGAATCAGATAGCAACATTCCTCATCTTCTCCCAAAACTTCCAACTGCTTCAAATACTCATAATCAATACCTTCTTTAGCTTCATCCGGTAAATACTGCCCCATTTCCGGATTATTCCAAATACTATAAGCCCACAAGGCGTCTTCTTTCATAAAGCCTCTTAAGATAAGCCTTGATGTTTCAATATTTTCTATCTTCATATCCATCGTTCCACCTTTCATTAAAAATGTTTGCCCATCATCGCTAAATTACTTGCAGCATAAAATCCCAGCTTCTTGTAAAAATGCATGTGATGTTCATCATTTACACTAATCAGTTCTATATGCTCTACACCATTTTTCCTTACAACCGCTTCCAGTTTTTCCATAAGTGCTGCACCATAACCCTTGTTCTGATATTCTGCAAAGATAACAATTTCCTCCAAGAAATATGCTTTCAAATCATCAAACTCTTTGTAGTATCCCATCGCAAATCCAGTCATATTTCCATTATCGTACTGAACAAAGCATTCTGCACCTTCAATGGTCATTACCTGATGAATTCGCTTATATGCTTTTTCATAAGTCCAGCAACCGTCCTCACAAGAATTATAATACTCCACATAACTGCGGACAACCTCATCAATATTTTCTTCTGCTAACTTTTTGTATTCCATTGTCTATTTCCCCCGTAATTACTCAAAATCTTGAACGCATCGAATTATTTTTTTATAATCATTTCAAAAAACTTTCAAACACCATCATCCACGGATGTACTTACATCTTTTACATCTAAATCATAGTAGCACTTTTCGGATTCGATATCAATAGATAACGAATCCAACGAAACACTCCCAAGTTTCCACCTGAGAGTGCCCCTATTTTCTCCCTATTCAACTACCCAAACCATCTTGCTTTCCAACCATTCCTTTTTGTTACATCTGCATGTACAGTAGATTTACTGATTCCAAAATGCTTCGCTGCCTGCCGCACAGTCGTATTATTGTCAATAATATATCTGGCAATTTCGATTGCTCTTTCCTCAATATATCCTTTCAAGAACTTTCCCCTGTCATACCTGTTTTTACATTGTATGCGGAGGAAAAAATGTTATTCCACTAAAAAACTCCAAAGTCATACGCCGCTATCGCAGGCTGTAAGTGACTTATGTCAAATAATGATTTTGGGGTTGCAAAAAAAGTTTTATAGGTATATACTTGCAAAGGTTAGAAACCTAATAATTAGATTGCTAACATAGTGAGGAGGCAGATATGGAACCGACATTTCATTATTCTATCATGGCGATACAGTCTATGATTCATAAAGAGCTTTTAACGGCACTGAGCGATACCCCCCTGTCCATGGGGCAGCCTAAGATTTTGGATTATTTGCTGGAACACGATGGATCTAGTCAGAAAGATATTGCTGTGGGTTGTTGCATCGAACAGCCGACACTTACAGCACTGCTCGGCCGAATGGAAAGTGGCGGGTTGGTCGAGCGGAGAACAAAGGACAATAATCGGCGGACACTATATGTGTATCTGACAGACGATGGCAGAAAATACGGAAACAGGGTTAAAGAAGAATTCACCCGGATAGAGGAGACCGCTTTTGGCGGGATATCGGATGATGATATGGTTATGTTGGAGCGAAACATCCATCAGATTTTTGAGAATCTAAAAAAGAAAAGAGGTATAGAAAAATGAGTAAAAAAGAAATATTTAGAAGATATCTGGTCTTTATTCTAGGTTTATTCTTTGCAGGTATCGGTGTAGCTTTTACAAAACACAGCGATTTGGGAGTATCCCCCATCTCTTCTGTAGCAAATGTTATGAGCATTAAATTTCCCGTTATGACCCTGGGAAGCTGGTTGATTATATGGAATTGCGTTTTAATCGTGGCACAGGTTCTAATACTGCGCCGCAATTTTAAATTGTATCAACTTTTTCAGATTCCTTTATCGTTTCTTTTCGGCTGGTTTACTGACTTTGGAATGTGGATAGCATCCTTTCTTCCTGTGCCGAATTATATCGTCAAGTTTGCAATGCTGCTCTTAGGAATCGTTGTATTGTCGTTTGGTGTTTCTCTGTCTGTTATTGCAGACGTAATAATGAATTCCGGCGAAGCTCTTGTCAAGGCAATTTCGGACACAATACAGAGGGAATTTGGATATGTCAAGGTTGTCTTTGACGTGACTTGTGTTCTTGTGGCTGTCGTATTATCAGTTATTTTCTTTCAGGGAAAGATTGTCGGAACCAGGGAGGGAACGATTATTTCGGCGCTTCTTACCGGATTCGTGGTAAAATTTATCACAAAGCATATTCGTGGATTTGTTATGAATGACGAACAGGATAACTGTGAAGTGAATATCTTATCTTAAGAATGTACAAGCGGTTCTTCCATTATAATCTCAGAATTCGATATGACAGAGGAACTTTCCACGCTTACAGTTCCTTCTTTAACATAATGACCTCTTCTGTTCGGTACTCCTCCCAAAATCCATTTTTTAAAAACAGACTAACTGCCGGATTATCAATTGCAATATCATCATAGAGAATTTGAACTCCGTTATTTTTTGCCGCTTCACACAGCAATTGCAATCCTTGTTCTCCAAATCCGTTACCACGATATTTTGCATACACGATAATATCAGCAATATTTATTTCCCGTCTATCATCGTAATGATATGCTATTTCCCCAATAAATTCATTCCTGCCCTCATCAAGCAAATATCTGTAAAACCGCTTCCCTTCCGGATTTACAAGCCAATACTCATACCAGTCGTTCCAATCTTCCTTCGGAAAAGGAATCGTGCCTCCCCAATTATGATTGTATGACATAGTTTCCTCATCCGCCATGAACATCTGGCGAAACCACAAATCTTCCTGCTTTGGAACATATAATTTTATCATGCCATTCCTCCTTATTTCATGTAACTACAAATTCAGCCGCATCAATACAGCATCATACTTTTCGCCGTTTACTTCTCTATAATCCTTTTTCCTATATACTTCTCTGAACCCCAGTTTCTCCGCGGTCTTCAACATCGGATAGTTCCCTGACCAGGTCTGCGTGTAGAAGGATTTGTGGCCTTTTTTTGCCAGATAATCCATATATAACTGCAACGCTCCTGTTCCGTTTCCATTTTTACGATACCTGATATTCGGTATATCTATTCCAATCGCAGGTATGTTTTCCTTATTTTCAACATATTCCAAATCCGTATAAAAACCTACCCAGCCAATATGTACGCCATTGCTCACAATTTCATATTTCCGTCGAACTACATCCTTCGGTAAATCCTTGACGGAATTAAAATAATCGGTCCATTCTTTACGCTCGCTTTCCTCATCCGGATCAATTTCTTCCCAGGGCGCATCCCAATTTCCCCACTCCAGGTCTTTCGTAAACCATTCAACGTAATCTTCGATGTCCTCCTCTATCATATCTCTTAATATAAGCATACCAAAACCTCCATTTCTGAACCTATTGTTTCGTACTCTTGCTTTAAAATCTAAAGACATTCTCGATTTCTTCTTTATCGAATGTCTTTTTTGCCATTCGCCACATTGCTTTCGCGTGAATTCTATCATGCCAGATAAAACGTCGAAGCACCTTTCTGACAGACCACATTTCGCTGTAACTTCCCTCGCGCAATCGGTTGTTCAAATAATCTGCTGTCTTTTCCAACCGCTCAAATCCCCGCCTGCGGCACTCCAGAATCGTCCCCTCATTGTCCACCTCTACTCCTATCTCGCCAAAATAGTAGCTGTTTACATTCTTCGTGTGCAAATACATTTCCCCGGCAGTGCGCGGAATCTGTCCGTAAAAAGTTTTTCGCATCGGCAAAACACTAGCTGTCTTATCCGGTATTACGTTGTACAATTTCAAAAAATCTTCTGCCGATTTTAGCGCCATTTCCTTGAGCCTCGTATATTCCTCGAGCGTAAGGGCTCCCTCCTCCGAGGCGAACAACACATCGCTATCTGCATCTTTAATCTCAAGATCAGACTCCTTTTCCTGCACAATAACAATTTCTGCATCTTCGGATACCGCATCTCCCGCCCATGCGGAATAGGATTTTATCTCCTCCGGCATTTTTCCCAACGCCGTCTCCAGCGACTCACCTCTCGTAAACGCACCTATGTAATTCTCCGCATACAGCAGACTGTCGTTTCCATTGTGTTCCCATACACACTTAATTTTCATGATAATCATCCTTCCCCTTCAAAATAACTCTACAAATTACACCTGTATCTTTGTTCCTCATAAACTATCATAACGGCGGCAAATCCCATTGGGAACAGAGTATCAACCAAAAGTTTTGACATAAGATAAGCGCCGGGAATACGAACCAGCAGGATAGATATGACATTGTGCAGATATAACCTCGCATATACTGAACGGCGGTTGCCGCCACAAGCCCAATCCCTCACTGCCCCGTAATAAACAGATCTGCCATACCGTACAGCGTTCCTTTTCTTTCATTTATTTTACCAACGATAATTATACTCTAAACCTTATCCCCATTCAATTGATTTCCACAGTTTACACTTACCCCTCTTTTGTAAATTGAATTTATTCGTAGTATTCTTTACAATATCATATGGTTTTAAAAACTACGTATTTAGAAAGGATACTGACATGAAACAAATACAAATCAGACATTTTCCTCCTGTGCTCCCTCTGATGCAGGGCGGCATGGGGGTTGGGGTTAGTTTAAGTTCCCTCGCGGGCGCCGTTGCAAAAGAGGGCGGCATCGGCATCATCTCAAGTGCACAGATTGGATTCGACGAGCCGGATTTTGCCACAAATACAGCAAATGCCAACCTCCGCGCGCTAAAAAAACACATTCTGCGTGCAAAAGAGATTTCGTGTGGAAACGGGCTCATCGGCGTCAACGTCATGCACGCCCTCGCCCACTACAAAGACCATGTCGCCGCGGCTGCCGCTACCGGAGCCGACGTTATCGTCTGTGGCGCAGGGCTCGCGACCGACCTCCCCTCCCTGGTGGCCGGGACCTCTGCCGCCATTGCTCCGATTGTCTCCTCGCAGAAAGCCGCCTCTCTGCTCTGTCGGAACTGGCAGAAAAAATATGACAGGCTCCCGGATTTCCTTGTGGTGGAGGGGCCTCTCGCAGGCGGACATTTAGGTTTTTCAAAGGAAGCCCTCGCCTCGCCTCACGACATCCCCTTTGATGCGGAAGTCCGCTCTATCGTTGCCTTCATCCGCGAAGTGGAGGGGGATTCCGGCTCCCGCATTCCAATCTTTCTCGGGGGCGGCATCTCCTCGCAGGCGGATGCCGCGCACGCCTTCTCCCTCGGGGTGGACGGCATTCAGGTGGCAAGCCGTTTTGTCACAACCGAGGAATGTGATGCTGCACCCGCTTACAAAGAAGCTTATCTTCGCGCAACACCGGATCAGATCCGCATTATCCAGAGCCCGGTCGGCATGCCCGGCAGAGCCTTAGAAAATCATTTTTTAAAACAGATTGGCGCGCAGCGCATTCCCGTTCAAAAATGTTACCAATGTATCCGGGGCTGCAATCCGGCAAATATCCCCTACTGCATCACCAAGGCGCTCATCGACGCCGTGCGCGGGGACGTGGAAAACGGACTGATTTTCTGCGGCAGAAATGTCGGCGATCTGCACAAAATCACCACCGTAAAAGCGGTGCTGGAAGACCTTCTTGCTCCTTGCAATCTATCCGCTCCTGTGTCAAAATAGAGGTAATCACACTTGGAGGGGGAGACGCATGGAACACTCCGTTTATCAGTTTTTTCAGGATTATTTAAAAGATTTGCATATACAGCACCGCGAGATGGCGCGAACCTCCTTTTCGCTGGCACTCATCGATCTCGGTCTTCGCGACAGCATTCTAAAACTGCCCGCAGAACCGGGGAGCCCGTCTTTTTCTTCCATTGAGACAGAGTGCCTCTACGAGGTGGAAGACTACTACATGTGTCATTATACTTTTTTCCTGATGCCGGAGGGCTCCTCCTTTCTGTTCCTTGGTCCTTACCTGACCAAGCAGATGGAGGAATCCGACATCTATGAGCTGATGGCACAGCTTGACATTCCAAAAGAACAATTCTCACAGCTGAACGACTACTACAATGCGCTTCCCCTGATTGTGGACAAGGGAAATTTTTCTGCTTTTCTCCTGCGCATCTATTGCAGCATGTTCAAGACTGAGAAGGCAGACTTCATCCACCTGAATCTGCGCACAATCGAGAGTCGGGCGGAATTTTTAGAAAAACATGAGTTCGTCGTTCCCAAAGACCCGATTTTAAGCATGCATCTCCTCGAGGAGCGCTACCAGTTCGAAGATGCCCTCCTAGATGCCGTGGCGCAGGGCAATGCCGCGAAAGCGATGGCGTACGCCGAACAGATTGGAACCATCCGCCTCGCCCCGCGCAGCGACAATCCGCTGCGCAATACCAAAAATATGTATATCGTCCTAAATACCCTGCTCCGCCGCTCCGCCTACCTCGCCGGCGTGCACCCCATCTACATTGACGAAGTCTCTGCAAACTACGCCCGGATGATTGAACAGTGCACCAATCCGGAGGAACTTAAGGAGTTCGCTCCGTTGATGATTCAAAAATACTGCCGCCTCGTGGAGAAACAGAGCATGTCCTCCTACTCCAAACCAATCCAGCAGATTTTAGTCACCGTGGATACCTCGTTGACCGGCGATTTGAGCCTGAAGCGTTTTGCAAACGACCTCTTTTTGAACAGCAGCTATCTGTCTGCACTTTTCAAAAAGGAAGTCGGCGTTACGCTCACAGATTATGTAAACCAAAGCCGCATCGCTTATGCCAAAAAGCTGCTGCGCAGCACAACGCTCCCGATTCAGGATGTCGCTGCCAAATCGGGGATTTCAGATATCCACTATTTTACGAGGCTCTTCCACCGCGAGACCGGGATGTCGCCTCGCGAATACCGCAGATAACCCGGATGCCGCCTCGCGAATACCGCAGATAACCCGAATGTCGCCTCGCGAATACCGCAGATAACCCGAATGCCGCCGCATCATCCCTGCGTTAGAAACGTGCGCCGCTAGGTGCCCCCTGCAAAAGAGGGACATGTCCTAAAAGGCATGTCCCTCTTTTCTTGTTTGTGCTTTTTATTTTTTAATCTGGTTTAATTTTTCATTCAAACCGAGAAGCATTTCTTTGGTGATTGCAGGTTTTCCCTCATTCTTCATGTCGCCCATGAGTCCCATCATATTCACCATGCGAAGCACCGTAAATCCGCCGAGCATCTTCATCATCTTATCGCTCATTTCAAACTGCATTCCGGCACCGCCGCCTGCACCGCTCATCATCTGTTTCATCATGGCTCCCATGAGTTCTGCTCCCTCTTTGTTCGCTAAGATGTCTCCCATCTTATCGTTCAGGGAGAAATATCCCTCCGGTGCTGTCACGTCGAACCAGTTTAAGATGGCGCCTTTTTCCTTGAGAACATAATCCATATTCGGCTCTTCCACTTTGCGAATCCGGCTCTCATCGCGGCACTCGCCGGCAACCGCTGTCAGTTCGGACTCTCCAACGTTCGGCACTTCAAAATAGAAGAAGTGTACATCGCTGGTCTGTTTTCCGAGACTCTTGCCGTTGACAAACAGCTCTACCTCCGGCTGGTTGGAATATACCGTCACCTTCGTGGTGTCCTCCACGCGATCCACATAGCGTTTTCCGCAGATGTGAACGAACGGGTCCTCGGACAGCCACGCTTTGTATGCGTAGAATGAGTCCTTTTTATATTTGCGGTCAAAGGTCATCAGTCCCTTGTGGTTCTGACCATTCTCACCGCCCTCGTTTCTGGCATCCGCACCAAAGTCGAACATATTCCATACATGTGTTGCCCAGATGTACGGTCTTGTGAAGAGCTGCTTAATCAGTTCCTCATGATAGTATGCCTGATACTCTTCCGTGTAATCTCCCTGTTTCGGATCGGAGGTATGCCAGTTCAAAGCCTCGCAACCGTATTCACTCATACCGATTGGGATGTTCGGGAATTCCTTGTGGAACTCGTCAAACCAAGGGCCGTTCATGGAGGTGTCCCCACCGTACCACCCGAAGTAGTGGTTGTAGGAGATACAATCCGGAATCTGGATATACGGATCGTGGATATCGCACATAGATACAACTGCCATCGTAGTTAGTCTTGTGTGATCCATCTCGTGTACCAGATCGTTTAAAATATTGTGATTCTCTCTCAAATCATCCGTGGATTCTCCTGACATGGTAATCTCGTTGGACAGTCCCCAGACAGCAATACATGCATGGTTGTAATTCTGTGTAATCAACTCTTTCATCTGGGAGATGGTATTCTCACGTCCGGTCGGCATGTGGGTGGAGATGTATGGAATCTCAGCCCAGATGACAAGCCCCGCCTCGTCACAGAGGTCGTAAAAATACTGATCGTGCTGATAGTGTGCCAGACGGATTGTATTTGCCCCCATCTCTAAAATATATCCGATATCTTCTCTGTGGTGCTCCGGGAGAAGGGCATTTCCAAATCCCCATCTGTCCTGATGACGGGATACACCGTGCAGCGGATAACTCTTTCCGTTTAAGAAAAATCCTTTTTCCGGATCGATTGCAAATGTGCGGCATCCGAATCTTGTACTGACAGCATCCACAACCTCATCTCCCGCTGCAAGTTCAACTTCAGCAGTGTAGAGATACGGGTCCTTCCTGCCGTTCCAGAGATGAACGCCTGCAATATCAAAACTTACCTTTGTCTCATTAGCGGATACTTTTTTCTCTGCGACAACTTTGCCGTCCTGCTCTTTGAGGCGGTAGACAAGGGACTGATCCGCTTTGGCATTGGTCAGATATACCTCTACCTCCACCTTTGCATCCGCACCTGTAATCTCCGGTGTGACCTTGATTCCAGGACCGCCGTAATAATCTAAATCGAAATGGGAATCTGCAACAGCGATAATATTTACATCGCGGTAGAGACCGCCGTAGAATGTAAAGTCTGCATTCTGCGGATATACCGTCTGGTTCGCCGCATTGTCAACCGCAACTACGATGAGGGCTGTATCTCCCATCGCATCTGTCATATCTACACGCCAGGTTGAATAACCGCCGTCGTGATGCGCCAGTTTCCTGCCGTTCACATAGACGTCAGCAGATGAGTTTGCACCGCGAATCTCCAGATAGTAACGGTCCGCATCCGGCAGATCCACCTTGCTGATCTCTTTTGCATAATAGCAGGTTCCGCGGTAATAATCGTTGCCGCCGTCCTGCCCGTCGATGTCGTTCCATGAGTGTGGAAGATTTACCAGATACCATTTTTCCGGCATCTTGGCCGGCACTTCGCTGGCATCCTTAGTGAAAGCCCATTTGTGGTTGATGTTGATTATTTCTCTCATCTGTCGTTTTCCTCCATTTTTTTGTTTTATTCTGACAACGGCATCCTGCGATACCCCGCCCGGTGCAATTGTCTGACGATTGCTACTGCAGTAATCGTATCACAATCCGTTCGAAATATCTTTGGATAGTTTTTAGTTAAACTTGAACAATTTTTGTTATTATTCCATTTTTCATAACTTTTATACAATTTTGTAGCAGTTCAGAGCCAAGTAGATTTGACGGAAAAAGTATGACGAATGCTTGCATTCAGGAATACTTTTTTCGGCGAATCTATTTGGCGGATACGCCAAGCTCGAAAACAGATTCTGTTTTCGAGATTCGCTCTGAACTGTCACTAAGCCTGACAAATTCGACGGAAAAAGTATGACGAATGCTTGCTTTCAGGAATACTTTTTTTGGCGAATCTATTTGGCGGATACGCCAAGCTCGAAAAC
The DNA here is from genome assembly GCA_964495195.1 of uncultured Roseburia sp. GTDB lineage: Bacteria > Bacillota > Clostridia > Lachnospirales > Lachnospiraceae > Roseburia. The sequence goes on along the minus strand of CAZBUW010000038.1, from coordinate 7,103 downwards.
TGTACTTGTTTTCGAGATTCGCTCTGAACTGCCTCTTAGCCAGGCTGATTCGAACTCTCTGAGAGCCAGCATCCCGCATTAGTTGAAAAAGAACAATGCCTTCTCGATGAGCCTCGTCTTGATTTCATCCAACACAGCCTCCCAGTCCTCCTTGTTCATGCCGCCGAGATTGATTTCCTCCCCCTCGGGTTCATCTTCTTCCGTTGCAAGTCTCATATATAGCGTTCCCGATATTTTCTGTTCCATACATGACACATCCCTCAGATCTATCGTCGCCCCGTCTCCTTCCATCTGGATGCGAAAACGATTCCTTCTGTCAGCATTTTTGTAATTGCCGCTCTCAATCGTAATACATTCCTCCCCCGCCTTGCAGCCAATCTCATACAGTGTGCTGTCCGCATCGGCGATGACGATTTGCTCTTCCTCCTCCGTCATCAGAATCTCCGCCTGCCAGAGTAGCTCCCCCTCCTCGCGTACCTCCAACGCCGTCACTCTCTCTTTGGCGAGATAAAAAACCAACTGCACCTCCTCCGGCAAATCATCCGGAACCGGCAGCCCACGGAGCATATCGTTTGAAGCCGTGACGGAGTATGCCTTGCACGCTGTCCCGTCCTCTGTCTCCCGCTCTGCCTCATCATACTCTTCAAACTCCAGGTCATCGAGCAGTTCCTGCAAATCCGAAAGAGTCCGCTCTCCCTCCCCCGGCGCATTTGTCGGCGCATAGAGAAAACGCAGCACTGCATCAACATTGTCCAACTGTTCCTCCCCCGCCGTCCGCACAAGGAAATCTGACTTTTCACCCTCGTAGGGATAGACGAACACAAGCTCTCCAAATGTCGGAATCTGTACTTTCAGACTGCTCTCATCCAACACTGCCAAAAGCTCCGTCTCCCCGAATTCATTCCATCTCACATTTCCGGAGACGGACTTCTCGCCCTGTGTAAAAAACTCCACCCCTCCGGCACATCTTGCGATTTCACTCGCCTCGACCGTATTTGCAAGCGCCTTCAGCACCCTGTACTTCGGCGGCAGGAACCACCCCTTTTTCAATCCGAAGGCGCCCACTGCCGCCAACACAATTACAACTATCGTTATTACAATACCTACACTGCGTTTTCTCATACTCCGCTCTCTTCCTCCGCTCATATTTCAGCTATCTCACCCTTGATTGTATCAGATTTTCGACGTTTTCCCAACCCTGTTCTTTCCAAACGGCAACAGTTCAGCCCAAGCCATTCACAAAGCCGCACCTGCGGTGCGTTCCCGCTGCTTTGCTCCTAACTAGCCGTACTGTTACTATGTACTTTCCTTTCATTTTTTGCTATAATAGAGGTATGTTAGGTAGCATTTTGGGGAGGTTCTTATGATTACTTGCGCAGATCTTAACCGTTTTTTTTCAACATACCGTGAGAACTTAAAAACAAGTTTCGCCTGGAACGACAGAATCCTGACTCCATCCTCAAAGGAGGAGTGGATTGCGATGATGAAATCACGCGCCATGGCCATGCACGAAATTTACACAGAGAACGATACCCTGATGAACGAGGTGCTTGTACCATTCCTAAATCATCCGGAGCTTTTTTCCGAAGACCATTTTTCTACCGTTCTCACCTGGCTGAAAAAATTATATTATGGAGAATATGACGAACCCTTTTTCCTTCGTCGTCTTTGTCTTGCGCTCATTCCACACTATGAGGCGAATGATGCCGTCGAAGACCTCCTGTTTTTGTATGTCTGCGCGGGATACGCCAACATTGAAATTACAAAGACCGTTGAACCCGAAGCCGGGAAACGCGCGGTCTGTTACTATAAAAAAGTCATCTCCTACAAAGAGCAGATTGATACTTTCCAGAACCCTCTGTCGAGGGACTATATTTTCATTGCCTATTCAAACCTGATCCGGGTGGCTCCGGTTCTTGACATCATATCGCTCGAGGAGGCGAACGATCTGTTCAATGATCTGCTCGCCATGCGCACTCAGGAAAAATTCTGCCGCTACGACAAGGTCAATCCCCGGATTCCTTTTTTGGTAAAAAATATTATCAGCAGTTTTTACAACTGCCCGATTATTTTAGACCTCTCCGGGCTGTATGAGGATTCTCCGATTCGAAAACAATTAGCAGAGCGCGTCAAAAAGCACTACCCGCAGCGCTTGGCAAAGCTCGGCTCCATCTACCTGTGTGACCCCGACCTCGTCTTCCACTACCACCTTATCATGGGGCGCGAGGGGCTGCTAAGCTGGGATAAGGTCTGGATGACGCTTGATGATTTTTACCTGTATCAGTTAAAATACCAGCGTCAGAATGTAAACACAGACAGAAACGCCCTCTATCTCAACTACCCGCTCAATCTGCTGGAAGCACTGCAAAAAAGTTCGCTTCCGGTTGACATAAAATATGCCAAATACAAATTTTACCGCGACAACGCCGCCCATTATGTCAAAATGGCTGCCGCAGGTTTCAATTCCTACGACTTGAATTACGCGATTCAGCGTTTTGTCTTCCATCCGCTTCTTCTGCAAAGTTTTGAAAACCACAGGGAGCGTGAGAACTACATCTACCATATGGTCGTGTGCCGGCATGTCAACACGTTCACTCACTCCGTGATGGTAGCAAAAATTACCGATGCACTTCTATCGTACACGCTGACCTACCGCCCGGACCTTCTGGCAGGCTTTGCCGAACCAATCCTGACACCGGAGGATGTGCTGCTCCACAAAAATGAAATCTGCGACTATATGCATCGCGGTGCTCTGCTTCACGACATCGGGAAAAATGCTTTGACGGACATCGTCAACACCCAGTACCGCAGGCTCTCCGATTATGCTTTTTCCATTATCAGAAAACATCCCGAAAAGGGGGCGGAATACCTCTCCCGCCACAAGGATTTTCTGATGTATCAGGATATCGCACTCGGGCATCACATCTCGTACGACGGCAAGAGCGGTTACCCTTCTACCTTTGACAAGAATAATTCCAAACTGCGCGCCGCCATCGATTTCGTGCGGATTAGCGACTGTCTCGATGCTGCGACCGACAGTCTGAGCCGCTACTACCATCAGCCAAAAAGTTTTGCCGAGGTCATGGAGGAGTTCCGGGAGGGCAGCGGTACCTTGTATCACCCGGAAATTGTCCAGCTGATTTTTGACCATCCGGATCTCTACAAGGCATTGGAGCTTATGACCGGCGAACACCGGGAAGATATCTACTATGAGATTTACCAGACTTTTATCAAACTAAAAGAGTAGTGCCGAAAAGAAACCATTCTCTCCGACACTACTCTATTTTTATCCCCGCAGACTGAACAGACAGCGTGAGCAGTTTTTTTCCAAGAAAGGGCTGCATCTTCCGGCGGACTGTCTCCGGGTCGCCCGCAAGATATTTTCCGTCTGTCAGCAGGATAATCAGTTTGGAACGCGCCTGAAATTTCTTCAGGTACTCCACCAGCGCCTCAAACGATTTTTCCTCCGTCCTCTGTTCGTATTTCTCATAAATTCCGTAAGTCAGCAGCATCTGCATCGGGCAGACTTCATTTTTCACGCCACCCTGCTCCCAGTAAGCCAAGTTAAACCGGACGTTGCGGAAAACTTCGCTGTGCATCTTCAGCGTGCGAACCAGCTGCGGCAAAATCTCCCGCACAGAATCAGAGCCGAGATTTTTATCAACTACAACCGTCATTTCCAATATCCCGCCGCGATAGTTTCCCGGCACATGCAAAATGCGTTCCACCTTGTCCCGAAACTGTTTCAACTGCACGATTGACAATTCCATTTTCCTGTACCTTCTTTCCTCATCCGCGCAATCCGAATCGCGGAGTCTCTGTGCGCGTTGCTTTGACTCAATCATCTCATTCCTCCACCGCTTTGACCGAGGTACTGTTATCCACGAAGTCTTGGCTCGAGCGTCTCGTTATCCACGCAAAAGATGCCGCCGCAGTGGAAAAGAATTTTCTTCATCGCCTTCCTCCTCGCTGGGGACGCACCCTTTTGTTCAACGGGGACGCACCCTTTTGTTCAATGGGGACGCACCCTTTTGTTCAATGGGGACGCACCCTTTTGTTCAATGGGGACGCACCCTGGCGGGCAGGCTTATACAATTTCGTTATATTGCAAAAAGAGATACTGTTTTGTAAGATTGGGAAATGAATTAGTATCTCTTAATATCTTTGTATTACACCAGCAATCAGCAGACACGATGTCTGCTGAAGGCACAACTGAGCCATGGATGGCGAATTTGTGCCATTTGCGTCAGCTGTTAATAACTACTTCAAAGATATTTAGAGATACTTATTCATGCACCATGGAGCAAAACAGCATCTCTTTCTATGATATTGTACAAGTTTTCACAAACCTCCCCCCAAGGGTGCGTCCCCATTGAACAAAAGGGTGCGTCCCCGTTGAACAAAAGGGTGCGTCCCCATTGAACAAAAGGGTGCGTCCCCAACGAAAAATCCACAGGTGGGGAACCTGTGGATCAAAAAAAGGGGGAGATTATATGAAAAAAAGTTTTATCACGTTTCTGTGATGCTATTATCATATCGTTAAAATGTGAAAACTATTTGGCTAAATTTTGAACTCTCTTTGAAGTTTATGTGAAAATATTCTGACGACCGCCCGTTTTCTCCACATATCTCCCTCTTTTTCCTTTTCCACATGAGTATTCCTACCAGGCAAGCACCTCGTAACCGTCCTCTGTGACAAGCACCATAATCTCCCACTGTGCGGACGGCATTCCGTCCTCCGTGGAGACTTCCCAATCATTCACCTCATCGACATAGATATCCGCTGCTCCCATATTGACCATCGGCTCAATTGTAAATATCATCCCCGGAACAAGCAGCATCTCTGTACCACGCTTTGTGTTGTAGCTGACCCACGGGTCTTCATGGAATTTCAGCCCGACGCCGTGACCGCCAATCTCACGCACGACCGTGTAGCCGTTTGCAAATGCATGATCATGGACTGCCTGCCCCATGTCTCCCATGAAGCCCCATGGTTTTACCTCCTTCAGCCCGAGTTCAACGCACTCTTTTGTGACTTCAACGAGCTTTTTCTTCTCCGGACTGACCTCTCCGATGCAGAACATACGCGAAGAATCGGAGTAATATCCGTTTAAGATGGTGGACACATCGACATTGATGATATCCCCCTCCTTTAAAATGACGTCTTTTGAAGGGATTCCATGGCACACCTGCTCATTGACAGAGGTGCAGACACTCTTCGGAAAACCTTCGTAATTCAAAGGTGCCGGGATTCCACCCATCTGTGTCGTTCTCTCGTACACAATCTGGTCGATCTCCTCCGTGCTCATCCCCGCATGAATCTTCTCCGCGACCTCATCTAAGACCGCGACATTTATTTTCGCGCTCTCCTTGATTTTTGCAATCTGCTCCGGCGTCTTGATAATCTCATGCTTCGGCACAATGCAGCCCTTTGCTGCATACATTGCAATCTTCTCGTCAAACGCCTGATGGCACACTTTATATTTTTTTCCGCTTCCGCACCAACACGGATCATTTCTACCTATTTTCATAGTTCATTACTCTCTTTTCTATTCTAATGTTCCAATGTAATATTTCCAAAGTCGAGGCGGTCCCAGACGGTATTGTTGATCTCCACCTCATGGTTCTCCCGCAGTATCTGATAGCCATCCCCGTTAAAATCATACTCCTCATAAGAACCGTTTTGCATGTTCGCATAGATAGTCTGATATTTCTGAGCGAGTGCCATCTTCTCCATCGTTTCGTCGAGTTCCTCCTCGGAGACAACAATGCGTTCTTTTGCCGTCTCCGGCAAATCTGTCCAGAAGTCACTCTGTCGCTCCCGCAAAATCTCCTGCTCCTCATCAGACAGTTCCACCTCGTTCGCCAGCGCAAGCTGATAAAAGATTTCGTCGTGAACCGCCATCTCCAGAGCAGCCTCGCCCGCCGACACCTTCACAAATTCACCATTGATATGAAGCTTCCAGTAAGCGTTCGTATCCGTCTCATCGTAAGTGAGTGCCTGCTTTTCCACCGTATCCTCCTCGTACGCAATGTAAAAGGCCATATCGCGAACTCTGAGCGGATTGCCGTCCACTGTGACTGCCGTCTCATCGAGCACCTCACTGTAGACAAGCATCTCCCGTTTTTCACCCGCCCGACAGGAATAGATTCCCACTGCTATAATAAAACAAGCCAATACAGCTACGAATATAATTGTATTTTTTTTCATCTTCGCTCCGTTTACTGGCAAAGTCTCGCAACAACCTGATTAATCACTTTTCCATCCGCCTTTCCCTTCAGCTCCGGCATGACGTTTTTCATGACCATTCCCTTGTTCTTTGTCTCTAAGACTTCCGCAAATTTCTCTTTGATAAAGGATTCCACTTCCGCCTCCGACATCATCGCCGGTGCATACTCCTCGAAAATATGATATCTCACCTCATATTCCTCCAACAGGTCGGTGCGCTCCTTCGGGCAGGTATCAATCTGCTCTTTTACCGTCTTCATCTCTTTTAAAATCACGCGGTCCACGAGTTCTTCCTTGATGTCATCGCGGCATCCCTCGTCGATTGCCACTTTCTTGGCTGCGGAAATCAGAGATGAAATCGCATCCTTTCTCACTTTATCTCTCGCTTTCATGGCAGCGACCATATCTTTTTGTAACTGTTCTAACTGCATAATCGTATTCCTCCAAATCTATCAAATCAACATTGTTATTATACCATTCCCCCCGGAAAAAACAAATAGAACTTTTATCAGGTAACAGTTCATAATCGAGTAGGAGGGGATTTATAGAAATTCCCGACCTCTCACACCACCGTGCGTACCGTTCGGTACACGGCGGTTCAATCAACTTAACATTATACTTCGTCTTTCGACGTAGTAATCTAACATGGAGACTAATCCGAATCGGGTTAGTCTGTTAAATGTTGTTGTAATGATTAGACAAAATTGAATTTAACAACTAAAATCTAATTGAACCAATTTCTTTCCATTTGGTAACGGACTCTCTTTCTGTGCTATTAGATTATATCCAATATCTTTCAAAGTCTGTATCAATGAATTCTCTTCCATTTGGTGATGGACTTTATCAAGGTCATCAAACACATGAATATATGGTG
>CAZBUW010000037.1:0-29121 GCA_964495195.1 uncultured Roseburia sp. | reverse complement strand
CGGCTGTATCTGTTGTTCTCTGGTGGGAGATTTTGGAAAGAATCTGAATGAAGTCATTACAAAATATCATCCGGACCGCATCCTGATCGAGCCGTCCGGCGTCGGAAAATTATCCGATGTCATGAAATCTGTCATCGACATCGAAAAAGAGCAGGATGTCAAATTAAATGGCCTGATTACGGTTGTGAACGCAAAGAAGGCAAGCAAGCAGATGAAAGCGTTCGGAGAGTTTTTCAACAACCAGATTGAATATGCGACAACCGTAGTTTTGAGCAGGACACAGTCCGCCACACCGGAGCAGTTAGAGCTCTGTGTAAAACAGATTCAGTCGCTCAATGCAAAAGCTGCCATCATCACCACACCGTGGGATGAGATCAAAGGGGAGCAGATTTTAAAAGTCATCGAGGGACAGGACTCCTTAGAGATGAAACTTATGGCGGAACAGCATGCCAAAGCAGACGCCGAGGAGCATGAACACCATCACCATGAGGAGCATGAGCACGAGCATCATCATGACCACGAGGAGCACGAGCATCATCACGAGCATGAGGAGCACGAGCATCATCACGGGCATGAGGAACACGAGCATGAGGAACACGAGCACCATCATGACCACGAGGGACACGAGCACGACGAGAACTGTACCTGCGGCTGTCACGACCATGATCACCACCATCATCATGCGGATGATGTATTTACAAGCTGGGGTAAGGAGACTCCGCACAAGTTTACCAGAGACAAGATTGAGGAAGTCTTAAAGACGCTGTGCGAGACGGACGACTACGGCACCATCCTGCGTGCGAAGGGAATGGTGGCTGACGAGAATGGTTCCTGGATATATTTTGACATGGTTCCGGGTGAGTATGAACTTCGCGACGGTGAGCCGGATTACACCGGAAGACTCTGTGTGATTGGTACGGACATCGATGAGCACAGACTCGAAGAACTGTTCGGTATTGCATAGGAAGTAGAGATAGAGAGAAAGGTTTAAAAGAGTATGGAAGAAATCCCGGTATATTTATTTACGGGCTTCATGGACAGCGGAAAGACGACGCTGATCAAGGAGACCCTTTTGGAGAATGGTTTTGCAGATCAGGGCAAGAGCCTGATTATCTGCTGTGAGGACGGCGACGAGGAATACTCGGAGGAGGAGCTTGCTAAGATTAATACCAAAGTGGCATATATTGATTCCGAGGAAGATTTCACCGCCGGGAAAATGCAGGAATTGCAGAATGCTTATCTGCCGGATCAGGTGTTTGTCGAGTACAACGGAACCTGGGGTATGGATAAGATGTTGGAGATGAATCTGCCGAGAGGCTGGGTTATTGTGCAGTCACTTGCCACAGCGGATGCAACTACATTTGATATGTATTTGGGCAATATGAGAGCGATGATTATGGAACAGCTTTTTGCGGCGGATGTTGTCATCTTTAACCGCTGTGACGACGACACGGACCGCGGCAAATTCCGCCGCAGTGTCAAAGCGTTAAACCGAAAAGCGCAGATTGTCTATGAGCGTGCGGACGGGACAATCGATGACAGACCGGAGGAACTGCCGTTTGACATTTCCGGGGATGAGATAGAGATTACCGATGCCGACTATGCCATCTGGTATATGGATGCACTCGAGAATCCAAAGAAATACGAGGGAAAGAAAGTCTCCTTTTTAGCGCTCGTCTACAACCCGGACAAGTTGAAGAAGGGAATTTTTGTTCCGGGCCGTTTTGCTATGACCTGTTGTATTGAGGATGTGACATTCATCGGTTTCAAGTGCAAGTATGAAAAGGAAAATGAAATTCCACACAAATCCTGGATTAAGATTACTGCGGAAATCCGCGTGGAATTTGCGAGAGAGTACAAGGGAAAAGGACCTGTTCTCTATCCGGTATCGATTGAGAAAGCGGAAAAACCGGAGGATGAACTGGTATATTTTTCATAATAGGATGAAACAAATCTACAACAGTTCAGCCGCGCCATTCGCAAAGTCGCACCTGCGGTGCTTTGCCGCTGCTTCGCAGCTAACTTTGCTCATAAACGGGCGCTCCGCTCATAGCCAGCATGGTAGCCGAATTCATGCAAGCATGACTCGCCTATCATACTGACTATGGCTGAACTGTTACAATAAATTTTCAAAAATAAAGGAAAAGCCGTTGCTATATTTCGGCTTTTCCTTTATTATAGTAACGTGTGAGTGTAAAACAGAAGAAATTTTCAAAAGAGTTTTAGGAGGAAAAACATGTACCCAATTGTAAGAAGAGAAAAACTTGCAGATAAGATTTATCTGATGGATGTCGAGGCGCCTCGTGTTGCAAAACACTGCCAGCCGGGACAGTTCGTCATCGTCAAGATTGACGATGAGGGCGAGCGCATTCCATTGACAATCTGCGATTATGATAGAGAGGCCGGTACAATTACAATTGTATTTCAGTCGGTGGGCGCTTCCACAGAGCGCATGGTTGCGCTTGAACAGGGAGATGCATTCCAGGATTTTGTGGGACCGCTCGGATGCCCGTCCGATTTGATTGATATGGATGTGGAAGAGCTGAAGAAGAAAAAGATTCTTTTTGTGGCAGGAGGTGTCGGCACAGCGCCTGTGTATCCACAGGTGAAATGGCTCCATGAGCGCGGTGTGGACTGTGATGTCATCATGGGTTCTAGAAGTAAGGAACTCTTGATTTTAGAGGATGAGATGAGAAAGGTGGCAGCCAATCTCTATGTGACAACAGACGACGGCTCCTATGGATTTAAGGGAACCGGTACAGCACAGCTGCAGGAACTCTGGAATCAGGGGGTACGCTATGACCACTGTGTTGCCATCGGACCGATGATTATGATGAAATTTGTCTGCAAACTGACAAAAGAACTCGGGATTCCGACGGTTGTCTCCATGAATCCAATCATGGTGGATGGAACCGGTATGTGCGGTGCCTGCCGTCTGGTCGTGGGCGACGAGGTAAAATTTGCCTGTGTGGACGGGCCGGAATTTGACGGACATCTCGTGGATTTTGACCAGGCTATGAGAAGACAGGCACAATATAAGACGGAAGAGGGAAGAGCAATGCTTGCACTGCAGGAGGGTGACACCCACCACGGCGGATGCGGCAATTGCAATTAGAAGTACATAGATAGATCAGTTTGATGTATGGAATAATAGGAGGATAAAATGGACGTATTGACAAGAGTACCGGTTCGCGAGCAGGAGCCAGCGGTTCGTGCGGCAAACTTTGAAGAGGTATGTTTAGGATATAATGAGGAAGAGGCGATGGCGGAAGCTGCGCGCTGTTTAAATTGTAAGAATGCACAGTGTATGAAAGGCTGTCCTGTCTCAATCAACATTCCGGGATTTATCGCGGAGGTAAAAGAGGGAAATTTTGAAGCTGCTTACCACATCATCAGTGAATCCTCTGCACTCCCGGCAGTCTGCGGACGCGTGTGCCCGCAGGAATCGCAGTGTGAGGGAAAATGTATCCGCGGAATCAAAGGCGAACCGGTTGCAATCGGTAAATTGGAGCGTTTTGTGGCTGACTGGGCGAGAGAGCACGGCATCAAGCCAAAGAAGGCAGAGAAGATGAACGGGCATAAAGTGGCAGTCATCGGTTCCGGCCCTGCCGGTCTGACCTGTGCGGGAGACCTTGCAAAGCTCGGTTACGATGTCACAATCTTTGAGGCGCTTCATGAGGCGGGCGGAGTGCTTGTCTACGGCATCCCGGAGTTTCGTCTGCCGAAACAGAAGGTGGTTGCCGCGGAGGTGGAGAATGTCAAAGCGCTCGGTGTCAAAATTGAGACAAATGTAGTTATCGGAAAATCTACCACCATCGACCAGTTGATGGAAGAGGAGGGATTTGAGGCGGTCTTCATCGGTTCCGGTGCTGGGCTTCCGAGATTTATGGGAATCCCTGGAGAGCAGGCAATGGGCGTGTTCTCCGCAAATGAGTTCCTGACCAGAAACAACCTGATGAAAGCCTTCTTAGAGGGATATGATACGCCAATCAAGGCAGGCAAAAAAGTGATTGTAGTCGGCGGTGGAAACGTAGCAATGGATGCGGCGAGAACGGCGAAACGTCTCGGCGCAGAAGTACATATTGTATATCGCCGCGGCGAGGAAGAACTTCCGGCGCGTAAAGAGGAAGTGCACCATGCAAAAGAGGAGGGCATCATCTTTGATCTCCTTCAGAATCCGAAAGAGCTGTTAGTGGATGAGAATGGTTGTGTCAAGGGCGCGAGAATCATCAAGATGGAATTGGGCGAGCCGGATGCCTCCGGAAGAAGAAGCCCGGTTGAAATCCCCGGTTCCGAGTATGAGATTGAGGCGGACACCGTCATTATGTCGCTCGGCACATCTCCGAACCCGCTTATTTCCTCCACGACAGCGGGGCTTGAAATCAACCGCAGAAAATGTATCGTAGCGGGAGAGGAAGACGGTGCAACGTCAAAAGAGGGCGTGTTTGCCGGAGGAGATGCCGTGACAGGAGCGGCGACGGTTATTCTTGCGATGGGAGCCGGAAAGACTGCTGCTAAAGGTATTCACGAATACCTCAGCCGGAAATAGAAAAAAGCATAGCAAAGAACGTCAAAATGTGTTATACTTTTGGAAAGAAGTTGCATGCGAAAGACCTGGAGAAGGTCGTTAGCGCGCAAGGAAAGGGAGCGTTGCAAATGGCAGAGCAGGGACAGTATAATTTATGGGCAGATGGTTATGGAGAACAGTTCCATTTGTTGGAGGACTCGGATGAATATCCGTATAGTGGATACCGTAAGCTGTTGAACGATGTCTATGGAATCGTGAGAGCAGAAGGCGGCAAGAGAATTTTGGATGTGGGATTTGGAACCGGAATTCTGACAAGAAAGCTTTACGAGGATGGCTATGAAGTTACCGGAATCGATTTGTCAGAACGGTTGGTAGATGCCGCAAAAGAGACGATGCCGAAAGGCGAATTTTTACAGTTTGATATTACGATGGGACTTCCGTTGACTTTTTTGAACAGGGAATTTGATGTTGTGTACAGCACTTACACGTTTCATCATTTAGATCGTTATGAGAAGCCGAGATTCATTAACGATTTATTGCGTCACCTTCCGGATGGCGGAAAGGTCGTTATCGGAGATTTGGCTTTTGAGACACTCAAACAGGTGAAACAGTTCCGTAAAGAGCATAAGGACGCATGGCAGAAGAATGATATGTATCTGGTGTTCGAGGAGGTTCGCAAGGATTTTCCGAATGCAGTTTTTCAAAAGGTATCCGATTTTGCCGGATATGTTGTGATTACAAAAGAATAAGAAGTGAAAAACCCTCCGGGGAGATAACAGGAAGCTATCTCCCCGGAGGGTTTTTCATTATGGCGGCCGCTAGTCATTCCTTGTGAGGCAGGCGAGAAGCCGGTCGTTGTCTTTAGGGTTCATCAGGCAGAAGCGGATGTATTTGTTGTCTAAAAACGGGAAGGTGGAGCAGTCACGAATCATCATCTTCTCCCGTATTGCGCGGTCGAAAAGTTCCTGGGAGGTAAGATCGTCCCGCAGAATTTTGGCGAGGATGAAATTGCCGTCCGGCTGATAGACTTTGAAATCCGGGTTTTTAGAGAGCACGTCATAAATTCTTGTGCGCTCCGTGTCAATCAGTGCCCTTGTCTTCTGGATGTAGTCGGTGTCAGCGAACATCGTTTCCCCTGCCACAACGGCGAGGGAGTTGATTGTCCACGGATTCTTGCGTGTGTTGATCGCTTTGATGAGGTCGCGGTTCCCGGTGATGGCGTAGCCGAGACGAAGACCGGGTGCGGCGAAGAATTTAGAGGTCCCGCGCAGGATGACGATATTGTTGTAGTAGTTCGTCAGCGATACGGAGGAAATCTCGTCCGGTCGTCCGGCAAATTCCACATAGGTCTCATCCACCATGACATAGATGTCATGTTCCTTGCAGGCATCTAAAATTTTGCGCATCTTCTTCTGCGAGATGGATGTGGAGGTTGGGTTGTTCGGATTGCAGAGCACGAGCAAATCGAGGCTTTCGTTGAGATGTGAGAGGAAATCATCGACATCCAATTGAAAATCGTCCTTTTCTTTGAGCGGATAGTAGAGGGTTGTCCCGCCGCCGAGGGAGATTTCGCGCTCATATTCGGAGTAGGTAGGCCCCAGAATCATCGCCTTTTTCGGGTGCTCAATCTGTGTGAAGAGGGAGATGAGTTCCGTGGAGCCGTTCCCCACAACGACATTGTCCGCCTCCGTGCCGCAGTAGGATGCGATACAGGTGCGCAGGGATGTGTATTCCCTGTCCGGATAGCTTGTGATGGCATCAATTTTTTCTGCGAGAGCCGTGCGCAGCAGCGGTGATACGCCTAAGGGATTGACATTGGCGGAAAAACTGACAATCTCTTCTTTTTTTATTCCATAGATAGCTTCTATTTTTTCTAAGTCACTTCCATGAAAGTGGTCTTTGTGTTTTAGCATTGATAACTCCTCCAAATTGGTTTATAATCTATTATAGCCATTAGGAATAAAAATGCAAATAAAAAGTGATGAATCTGATAAAAGTCTACAGAGTTCAGCGGAAGAGCAGGTGTCATTTTGCGGAGACGGATACAACAACTAGCCAGAGGCAGGTTCGAGTACACAAAGCCGATACTTAGTCTTTCCACGAGCCGGATTGAGATTGAGGTGTTAGAGGGAAGAAACTACACGGGTGATTTTGTGATTACAAGCACGAATCACATAAAAATGCGCGGAATTGTGTATTCTTCCAATGCCAGAATGGAATGTCTCACGCCGCAGTTCGAGGGGGAGGAAGTACGGATTCGGTTTGAATTTCATAGTGAGGGATTGCGCGAGGGTGATGTTCAGAAAGGTGAGTTTACGATAGTATGTAACCAGGGTGAATATGATCTTTCTTTTGTTGTGTCTGTCACTAATCTTTACGCGGATTCCTCCATCGGAAAAATACATAACCTGAGGGAGTTTACCGCCCTCGCGAGAGAGAACTGGGGGGAGGCATACCGCCTGTTCTACTCGCCGTATTTCCCAAATCTGCTGAAGGAAAAAGAGGTGAGGGAGCGATTCCTCTATGAGGCGTACAGGGGAGCGGTCCCGTCGCACCAGAATATGGAAGAGTTCTTAATCGGAGCGGGGAGAAAGAAGAAGATTGAATTTCTGACAGAGCAGGATGCCGCTGAATTTTATGGGGTGACAGAATCGAGAAAAGAGAGCGTTCTGCTCAAAAAAGACCAGTGGGGATATCTCTCGGTGGAGGTGTCAAGCGATGAGCCTTTTCTAGAACTCTCCAAGCATCATCTGTCGACGGAGGATTTTATGGGCAGTGTCTGTCCGTTTGAATACTACATCCGTGAGGATGCGCTGCACGCAGGGCTCAATTTCGGGCGCATTCAATTTCGGACGGTCTATCAGACGAAAGAGTTCACGGTCTGTGTGAGCAGGGAGGAGAAGCGTAAGGAGAAGCATGATTCTTTGAGCAGACAGATTCAGCGGACCAAAACTGAGTTGATGCAGTGCTATTTAGGATACCGCTTTAAAAAGATTGTTACCGGGGTGTGGGCGGTCAGGACAATCGGGCTTTTAGACCATCTGATTGCCTTAGAACCGGATGTGGAGTTTTACCGGCTGATGAAGGCGCAGGTGTTTTTGCTGAATAAGCAGAAACAGGAGGCAATGTGGATTTTAAATGAGTACAAGAGAGGATGTGTCGATAAAACTACACCTGTATGGGGATACTATCTGTATCTTTGTACGCTTGCGGAGAGGGAAGAATCCTACGTCAACAGACTTGCCGCTGAGGTGGAGGCGATTTTCCGGGAATATCCGGAGAATGATTTGCTATTTTGGGTTTTGCTTTTTCTGAAGAAGGACTACTGCGACAATGAGGTGAGAAAATGGATGGCCATTGAGCGCTGGGTGATGTCGGGAAAGAACAGTCCCTACTTTTATATGGAGGCCTTTTATCTGATGTGGCAGAATCCGTATCTTCTGCGCGGATTGGATACCTTTGAATTCCGCATCCTGCGCTGGGCACTGCGCTATGGAATGATTACCAAAGAGATTGCCATGCAGATTATGGAACTGCTGCCTTATCAGCGCACATACGACAGTCATTTGTACGAAGTGCTTGAAGCCTGTTACAGGGTTTATCCTGTGGAGGAGATGATCGACGTCATCTGTTCCTATCTGATCAGAGGTCAGTGTTATGATGCAAAGTTTCACAGATGGTATGAGCTTGGTATCGAGAACAGTCTCCGCATTACGGGGCTGTATGAGGCTTATGTCATGTCGATGGACAGGCGGGATGTCACGGAAGTTCCGCAGATTATACAGATGTACTTCCAGTACCAATGTAATCTCGCGTATCAGCACAGGGCAGTCCTCTTTGTCAATATTATAGCGGCGAAGCAGAAACAGCCGGAGGTGTATTTAAAATACCGGAAGATGATGGAACTCTTTGCGATGGAGCAGATAGAGCTCGGTCATATCGATGACAATCTGGCGGTCATCTACGAGGAGATGGTGGGTACGGGTCTTCTCAACAGGGAACTTGCATACGCACTCTCCGATATTATCTACACCCACAAACTGACCTGTTTTGCGCCGGAAATCCGCAGGGTTATTCTCTATCAGAAGCAGATGAGGAGACCGCAGGTCGTCCCGCTTGTCGATGGTGTTGCGTATTTTCAAATCTTTTCCACTGACTTTTTGATTTTTTTAGAGGACGCGTCCGGAAACCGTTATCAGGGAAGTTTTCCATACCAATTGGAAAAACTGATGAAGACGGGAACCTACAGTAGAAAATGTTTAGAACTTGCACCGGATTCACTGCCGTATGTCATCTATCATTTCGACGGGAAAAAATCTGCCTCCACGTTTCAGGAGGAGGATAAAAAATACTTTAATCTGCTCTTGAATTCGGAGGAAATCAGCAGCATTTATCAGGCGCAGATGTGCCCGGAGATCATTCGGTTTTACCAGAGCAGTGAGTATGACAGTGTTGTGGACGATTATTTAGAAAGCGCGGAGTATGAACTGATTGTCCCTTCTGCCCGCAAATATATGCTTGAACTTTTGATTGAGGCGAGACATTATGACAGGGCTTACGAGATGATGCAGCGGTACGGATATGAGGGACTTGCGCCGTCTGCAAGGGTGGCAATGTGCAGCTACCAGATTGCGGAGCAGGGATTTGAAGAGGAAGATTTTTTGCTGAATCTGGTATGGGATACCTACAGACAGGGAAAATATAACGATGTGATGATGATGTATCTGGAGCGGTATTTCAACGGGCCGACCAAGCAGATGGCGGGGCTGTGGCGCGAGGCGAGAACGTTTTCGCTCGATACGCATGAACTCGAGGAGCGGATTCTGACCCAGATGCTTTACACGACGGACTACGTCGAGGATGTGGAGGAAATCTATGACTCCTACTGTCAGTCGGGGGGACAGGAACTGCTCCGCCTTGCCTACCTCAATTATTTCGGATATTATTATGTGGTAAAAAATATGGTTGTGCCGCAGCAGATTTTTCCGGAGATGGAGAGGAGACTTTGGGAGGGAGAGGAACTCGAGGAACCGTGCAGACTGGCATTATTAAAGCATTTCTCGGAAGCTGCGCCGGTCACCGCGGGAGAGAGGGAACTATTAGGAGAGCTTTTGGAGGAGTTTACCGGAAAAGACATGATTTTTTCCTTCTACAAAAAATTTGATGCCCGTATTGTCATGAACTGTCAGCTGTATGACAAGGAGTTTGTGGAGTACCGCACCAGACCGGGGACACATGTGACGATACATTATTGTATCGGCGGGGAGAACGGCCGCTTCTTGTCGGAGGACATGCCGGAACTCTACGAGGGCATCTATGTGAAACAGTTTGTTTTGTTTTTTGGGGAGACGATGCAGTACTATATTATGGAAGAAGAGGACGGGGCGAGTGAGATTACAGAGAGCAATACATTGACAAAACAGGATCTGTTGGGGGAGACGGGTGAGAGCCGCTATCATCTTCTCAACGGGATTCTGCTGGAAAAGACACTGGAGGACACCGAGCGCCTGCAGCGGATGATGCTTCGTTATAAGGGGATGGATGAGGTGACAAAACACATCTTTGGTCTGTTATAAAAGACCGGGAAGAGGAACGTATGGAAGATACATTTTATTATATCGGAATCGACCTGCATGAGGAGTGGGCAATGGTGAGTTCCTTCCGGCAGGGGATGAAAGAACCGGAGACAATGAGTACCGTTGTCGGAAGCGAGGTATACCAGATTCCGATGCTCCTGGCAAAGCGCAGGGGAATCGGTCAATGGTTCTTCGGCGATGAGGCAAAAAAAACTGCGGACACGGAGCAGACAAAAGTGATTGACAGGCTGCTTGAGCGGGCGAGGCGCCGTGAGACGGTCACTGTGGAGGGCGAAGATTACGATGCCCTGCAGTTGTTGGGGCTTTTCTTAAAGAAACTCCTGCTGCTGCCAAACCGTCTCGGAAGATTTGAGCGGACGGACATGCTCATCCTCGTGGTGGAGAGGCTGAGCCCGCAGGATATGCAGATGTTTCAGGAACTGCTGCCACAGCTTGGAATGACGCAGGAGCATGTTGCGGTGATTGACCGCAAGGAGAGTTTTTATTACTATCTCTATCATCAGAGTGAGGACCTTTGGCTCCACGATGTGTTTTTGTTCGATTATTCAAAAGAGCGGATGCGCTGCCTTGTTGCGGAGAAGAACAAAAAGACGACGCCTCAACTGATTGTGATAGAGGAAGTAACTACATCAATCAATTCAAATGATAAAGACGCTTCGTTTGCAGGGGTGGTTCAGAAGCTGTTTCAGCGTAGAATCGTATCGAGTGCCTTCTTGATCGGGGACGGATTTGACGGAAAATGGATGCAGAAGTCCCTCACGGAGCTCTGTCGCGGCAGAAGAGTGTTTATGGGAAAAAATCTCTATTCAAAGGGAGCCTGTTACGCGGCTTATGCCCGCTCGGCGCACGAGGAGTGGGGATTTGTCTATATGGGCGACAATGAGATGAAAGTCAATGTCAGCCTGAAGGTGACAAGAAAGGGAGTCACGCAGTTTTACAGCCTCATCTCTGCGGGGGAGAGCTGGTATGAGGCGAACGGACTCTGTGAGGTTCTGCTCACAGGCGAGCCGGAAGTCTCATTCTGGTTGCAGCTGCCCGACAGCGATGAGGCGAAGGTTCAGACGCTGGAGCTTGAGAATCTGCCGGAGCGCCCGGACCGGATGACGAGACTTCGGATTCAGGCGAAACCTACATCCGATGAGGAAGTGCAGATTAAGATTACAGATATGGGATTCGGTGAATTTTACAAGAGCTCGGACATGAGCTGGGAGTACCGGATGAAATTATAGGCAGGAAGGAGAGAGAGGATGGGAGAACTTTTACTCTGTGACGGGATACTGGCAGACATACCTTTTTACATAGAAAATGTTTCTTTAAATATTTATTCTCTCGAGGAATTGTGTTATTATCTAGAACAGAATACGTTTTTTCTGGAGCCGGATTTCATGAGCGAGGATCTGTGCAGCTGGATTGAGACAGAGGCGGGAAATCAGGATCTGGCAAGGCGGCTTCGCACGATTCGCAACGCGAATGGAAGCCTGCAGGAATTTGTGTCTGCCATTTTGGAGGAGACAGCATTTTGTTCAGGGGAGCGCATACAGGAAATCCGGGAGGAACTGCGGGAGACGACAGACAAAACAGGCTATGAGTGTCAAAAACTCAGGGCTGACCGCTGGATGAAGAATCAGAGATATGCGAGTGCTGTCGCGGAGTACCAGAGCCTGCTGCAGGAGAGGGATATTCCCCCCGATTTTCAGGGAGATGTCTGGCACAACCTCGGAACGGCGTATGCACGGCTCTTCTTCTGGGAGGAGGCCGGCGAATGCTACCGGAGGGCGTACGAATTGAACCAGAGGTCGGAATCACTGCGGGCATGGCTGTTTGTATGCCGCTGCATGCAGGACGATGAGGAATTTCAGAGGGTGGTAAGGGAACACTTTCTGGATGAGGAGGCAGCGGATGCCCTGCGGGAGGAACTGACCCGGGCGAGCCGGGATGAGGCAGTTTTAGCGTGTGAGAGAGAACTTTCGGAATTGTTCTTTTTGAAAAAGTGTGGAAAAGAGACGGAGTTTGAGGATGGATTCTCAAAGATGTTAGAAGAGTGGAAAAATGATTATCGGAGGATTTGCCGATAGAGAAGGGGGATTACATGTTTTTCTTTAAGAGGAAGAAAAAGAATAAGGAAATCAAGTTGGAGGAGAACCTAGAGGAAATCCGGGAACATATCGCCATCACGGAGATTGATAAGCCGGAGATGGTGGAGAGTTATGCCATCGACTGCTGCGAACACATGGTGGAGGTGTCGAAGGAACTCGAGGATCAGAAGGCGGAATACCGCGTTGTGACCTCCTATCTGAACGATATAGAGCGGTTGGAAAATCTGCCGGAAAGTGAGAAGAAAGAGATTGCCGATACGGCACAGAATGTAGTTCAATTGAATCAGGCGAGGGACGAATTTTTAAATACTTCCAAGAAGATTTCCGATGCCCAGTTTGCCCAGATGCAGCAGGAGGAGAAAGAGATTCCAAATGCAATCAAGCGTCTGAAGGAGAATGAGGCATACCAGATGAGTGTGAAACGCGATATGACGTTTCTGGATGGAAAGAAGCACCAGTGGACCTATCATAAGGAGGAGAAGAAGCGTGAGAAGAAGCTCTTAAAAAATGCTTCCTACGCTCTGGCGGGAACATTTGCCGTGGCTGCCATTCTGCTCTTTACCATTCAGGTTGGATTTGAGGCTAATGTTGGGGTCGCATGGACCGTTCTCGTCTTCGCCGTCGCAGGTGTGGGCGCTTACATCAGCTGGAAGATGCAGGACTGTGTCTTTGAAATCAAACAGTCGGAGGTCAATATCAACGGGGCAATCACACTGCTGAACAAGGTGAAATTGAAATATGTCAATATTACAAATGCAGTTGACTATTCGTGCGAAAAGTACCATGTAAAGAACAGCAATGAGCTCAACTATATCTGGGAGCAGTATCTGGAGGCGGTGAAGGAGAAGGAGCGCTACAGCCGCACAAACGAAGATTTGGAATATTTTAACGGCAAGCTGATCCGCATCCTGAAAAAATACCAGCTCTATGATGCGAAGGTCTGGATTTATCAGGCGCAGGCTTTAGTCGATAAAAAAGAGATGGTGGAGGTCAAACATAACCTTCTGGTACGCAGACAGAAACTGCGCGGCAGAATTGAATACAACATAGAACACTTAAGAGCCCAGAAGGCGGAGATTGAAAAGATGACCGGCAAGATGGGAAAACACGCAGGAAAGATTAAGCAGATTATAGATGCGATTGAAAGAATGAGCGAAGCCTAGAGCTTCGCTTTTTTCGTGTAATCTTTAGAAGAACTTCACATGACCGTCACATGGAAACTTTACACTGATTTTACAGTCAGACAGGAGGAAGGAGTGAAAAAAATGGTTCAAAAAGTATTTAACCGATACGAGAAGAAATTCTTGTTAGATGAGAAACAATACGAGATGATGAGGGAGGCATTGAAGCCTTATATGGAGGTGGATGCCTATGGCTTATATAATATACGCAATATTTATTTTGATACCCAGGATTATGAGTTAATCCGAACTTCCTTAGAGAAGCCGGAATACAAAGAAAAATTCCGTGTTCGCTGCTATGGACAGCCGGATGAGGAATCCGTATTGTTTTTAGAGATTAAGAAAAAGTACAAGGGCCTCGTCAACAAGAGGCGAATCACTTTAAAGCGGGACGAGGCGAGGGCATACCTGCTGAATGGGGTAAAGCCAACGGAACAGTCCCAGATTTTTCGGGAGATTGATTATTTTCTTGCCCATTACCCGCTTGAACCAAAACTGTATTTAGCTTATGACAGGATTGCACTGTACGGGAAGGAGGACGCGGAGTTCCGCCTGACTTTCGATCAGAAAATCAGGAGCAGAACGACAAATCTTACGCTCGAGAGCGATGACGAGACGGAGGAATTGCTGATTCCCGGCTATCATCTGATGGAAGTAAAAATATCAAATGCCATGCCGCTCTGGTTCGTACAGATATTGTCGGACTTAAAAATCAGGAGTATATCCTTTTCGAAGTATGGAAATATCTATCGCAATCAGCTTTCTGCACAGTGTTGCCACAGTGGTTATGAGAGCGGACGCATGAGCGCTGACAGGCAGGCAGCATTTGTCCTGTCCATGCCGGAGGGAATTGCGTTGTCCCTGTAAAAAAATAAATAAAAATAGAAAGAGAGAGAAAATTATGTTAGATTCAATTGTGAGTGCTGCATCATCAAACGCAGCAAGTGTATCTGTTCAAACGGCATTTTTATATGCAATATTGTCGGGAGTATTTGGAGTTGTCATCTCCCTGACTTATATGAAGACAGGAAAAGTATCAAAGAATTTTGCAAGGACGCTGATTGTTCTTCCGATTTTAGTCTGCGTGGTCATGCTTGCAGTCAACGGCAATCTGGGAACGTCAGTGGCGATTGTAGGGGCGTTCAGCTTGATCCGGTTCCGCTCCCTGCAGGGAAATTCGAGAGATATCGCCTTTGTATTTTTTGCAATGTGCACAGGTCTTGTCTGCAGCATCGGAGACATCCTGTTTGCAGCCGGAATCACTGTGATTGTCTGTGCGATTCTTATAGTACTTCATCTGACACATTATGCGGAGACGCATACGGAGGAAAAGGAGTTGAAGGTAACAGTGCCTGAAAACTTAGATTACAGGAGTCTGTTCGACGATCTGATGGAACAGTACACAAAGAGCAGCCGGATGGTGCGTGTAAAGACGACGAACATGGGAAGTTTATATGAAATTACATATGTAATTCAAATGAAAGAAGCGGAGCAGGAGAAGGAGTTCTTAGATGCAATCCGCTGCAGGAATGGAAATCTGACGGTAATCTGCGGCAGATGTGATTATAATGCAGCAGAAGAATTATAGAGGGGGAGTTGTGATGAAAGTAAAGAATGTAATATGTCTGACCGGACTGATTGGTGCAGTATCTTTGACGTGCCTTGCGGGGTGCGGTGCAACATCAGAGAAGGCGTCTGCGGAGAGCGAAAAAGAGAGCGATGCACAGACCTCCTCAGAGGAAGAAAAAGAATATGAGACCATGGCGACCATCACATTCGGGGACGAGTGTGAGGTCGATGGAAGCGGCGCATCCGTGGAAGATGGGACAGTCACGATTACGGAGGCGGGAGCCTATGTGTTAGAGGGTTCATCGGAGGATGGAGCTGTCATCGTGGATGCGGATGGAGACGTCAAGATTGTTTTAAACGGAGTTACGCTGACAAACACGGACGGTGCAGCTATCTACGGAGAAAATGCAGAGAGCCTTACCATTGAGAGTGCGGAGGGAACCGAGAATTTTCTGTCGGATGGGAGCGAGTATGCGACAAATGACGAGGGAGAGACGGACGGTTCGGGAGCAATCTCAAGCAAAGATGACCTCTATCTGACGGGTTCCGGGACGGTGACGGTCAGTGGAAATTATAAGCATGCCATCAAGGGAAGCGACAGCGTCTATGTGGAAGGAGGAACCTGGGTTTTAAGCGGTGTGAGCGATGGAATTCACGCCAACGATGATCTGACGGTGGACGATGGGAACATCGAGGTGACGTCCTGCTATGAGGGATTAGAGGCGGAGCTTGCTGTCACTATAAATGGTGGAACGATTTCAATCGAATGTGAAGACGATGGAATAAATGCCGCTGAAGCTATTACGATCAATGGCGGAACTATCTATGCGAAAGCTGCCAGCGGAGACGGAATCGATTCCAACGGAACCCTCACAATCAACGGAGGTCTTGTTCTTGCCTTCGGGGCACAACAGCCGGAGTGTGGTCTTGACTGTGACCAGAATGAAATCGTCATCACAGGAGGGACGATTCTTGCGACAGGGGGAAGCAACAGTTCCCCGAGTGAGAGCGAGGATACACAGTATGCGGTACTGCTCGGCGCGGCAAATGCCGGAGATACCATCGGAATTACAGCGGAGGATGGAACTGTAATTTTGGCATTTGAGGCGGCAGAGTCCTACACCAATCTGCTTTTTAGTTCTGCGGATATTGTGCAGGATGCAGCTTATACGGTGCTTACCGGTGGAACGATAACAGGCGGAACAGAGTTTCATGGTTATTATGAGGGCGGCAGTTATGAGGGAGGCAGCAAATCGCAGAGTTTTACGGCGGATTCCATGATTATTCAGGCTGGCGGCAGCGTTGATACCATGCAGGGCGGCGGAATGATGCAGGGCGGCCCGGGAAACAATTTTCAGGGCGGCGAAATGCCGGAAGGTGAAGCACCAGATATGTCGCAGATGCCGGAGGACGAAATGCCGGATATGTCGCAGATGCCGGAGGGCGAACGCCCGGAAATGCCGGAAGGTCAAACGGGATCAGATGAAAACAGTACCGACAATCAAAATACAGATGCCGGAATATAATAGGATAGGAGAACTGCCTTTCGTCGGAGACGAGGGCAGTTCTTTTTAAATCCAGGATGAAGTTAGGGCAAAAGCCCCGTTGGGGCGCAGGCGGTACAGCTATATGGTTTTGCAAACAAGTTTGCAAAACCATATATTCTGTCCGCCGGGAGCTACGCTCCATTTTGCCCTCCCACCATCATTCTATGTGATAAAAATTCTCCGGCGAGATCCGTACAGATGCAGATAAATCGCCGTAAAATGTGCAAATTGTGCCAAAATAGGAGGATTGGTTCTGAAATATAAATGTAGTATAATATAACTAGATGTGATATCAGAAAAATAGTTTGCAAAATTCGAGACGGATAGGAGTGGGGCAGAGGTGTCGATGAAGTTTGGGAAGAGAGTGAACAGAACAAATACAAAACTGGTAATGGGGGTTATTCCGGTTGTTTTTCTGATGATAGGTATTTTTTTCTGGCTGACGAGAAATGAAATTATCAGTCTGTCAAAAGAAAAACTTGCCCTGCAGTCTGCAAATTGTGCTGAGGCAGTGGATGAATGGGCTGGTCAGGTAATCAATGAGATGAATATTTATAAGAAGATTGTCGAGGATGCGGGGCTGAATAAGGAGGAAAAGATTTCTCTTTTAAAATCTTCGTATGGAATTAATGACGCTTATCCGTATGGGATATATGGGGGAGATGAGAAGGGAAACTATTTTGATGCCTCGGGATGGGACCCGGGGGATGATTATGTTGTGAAAGAACGAAACTGGTATCTGGAGGGAATTGCACATGAAAAATTTGCATTCGGCGAACCGTATGAGGATGAGATGACCGGCAATGTCTGTGTGACTGTGTCCGCAAAATTGGATGGTATGAAAAATGAGAGTGTGCTGGCAGCGGACGTCTATCTGGATTATGCATCGGATTTAGTGGATGGATTTACAGAGAAAAATATTAACAATGCATTCTTCGTGACAGAGAACAACAAGATTCTGGTGGCGGGATCGAACGCTGAAGTTTTTGAAAAAGAATTGGAGGAAGGCAGGGATGGTGTCCTGCCCGAAGACATCGCCAGATTGATTGACGATAGCAGTTCTGTGCAGGCGGAGGTGGAATTGGAGGACGGCGTCTATTATGTCAATATCAACAAAATTGAGAGCATGAACTGGTATTTTATATCGCTTATCAGACGCCATGAAGTGTTGCAGAATTTATACCGTGTACAGGGCATTATGCTGGTGGTTGCGACTTTTGCCTGCGGAATTTTGATTTTTACCATTTCGCGAGTGGCAAAGTCAATGAATATCATTGGAACTAAGGCGGAGACAGATCCGTTGACGAAGCTGATGAACCGGGAAAGTTTCCAGGAGATGGTGCAGGTTGCGTTGAGGGAACACCCGAATCAGGGAATGCTTCTCATTATTGATATGGACAATTTTAAACAGATTAACGATACTTTCGGACACCCGACGGGAGACCTTGTACTGAAATGTTTTGCAGAAATGTTGGAGGAGTATTTTAACCGTAAGCGCGATTATGTGGCGAGGATTGGGGGAGACGAATTCGCAGTATTTGTGGGTAGAACCATTCACGAGGATGAGGGAACCATCATGTTGGAGAAGTTTGTGGAATTGGTTCGTGAGAACTTCAAGAAGAAATATGAGAAGGAGAAACTTTCGGCCAGCGTAGGAGCCGCCTATGTGAGGGCGAATGTCAGCTACACGAAATTGTACGAGAGCGTGGACGCTGCGCTCTATGAGGTAAAAAAAGGCGGAAAGGATGGATTTATTATCAGATAGAATCAGAGGGTGGATGCGCACTTTTTTTCAAAAGGTACATAAGTTATAGGGAACACAATTTGAAAGGAAGACGCATGAAAAATTATCAGATGCCGGGTGGTGTTGAGATGGGGCGCAGAAACTGTGATTCTGTCGAGATGCCGTGCAGAGGCGGTATGGACAGCAGGATGGCGGGGAGACAGATGCCTTCCATGAGCGATTGCAGAACACAGCAGCAGGTCACGATGGCGTATGTGCCGTGGCAGGAACTTCACACTGTATACGATCCGGAAAAGGGATTGCAGGCAGGAACAATTTTCCCGGAACTCGACAAACCATTTTATGGAAGAGGAGGGAGAAGACGATGATGAATACAAACTGTCAGGCGATGACGAGAGAACAGCTGTTGTATTATATTGACGTAGTTAGTTTTACCGTGTACGATTTGTTGTTGTATTTAGATACACACCCTTATGACGAGGAAGCAATCGGTTATTACAACCAGTATGTGGATATGAGGCGTACGGCATTGCGTGTCTATGCGGACAGCTTCGGCCCGCTGACTTTCGATATGGCGAATCCTGACCAGAAATGGACCTGGGGAGACCAGCCGCTTCCGTGGGAAGGAGGGGATTGTTAATGTGGAATTATGAGAAGAGATTGGAGTATCCAATCAATATTACACAGCCTAACGCTAAACTTGCCCAGATTATTATTAGTCAGTACGGCGGACCGGACGGTGAGGCCTCAGCATCGCTCCGCTACCTCTCACAGAGATATTCCATGCCATACCGGAGGGTTGCCGGTGTGCTTACGGATATCGGTACCGAGGAACTTGCACACCTCGAGATGGTCGCCACCATCGTAAGACAGCTCACAAAAGGTCTCAGTGCGGAGGAGTTAGAAGCAGCCGGATTTGCTCCTTACTATGTGGATCACACGGCGGGAATCTGGCCGCAGGCGGCGGGAGGCATTCCGTTTAATGCCTGCGAATTTCAGTCTAAGGGAGATGCAGTCACCGATCTGTTCGAGGACATGGCGGCAGAGCAGAAAGCGAGAAGCACCTATGAAAATATTCTGCGTCTGGTCAAGGACCCTGAGGTCTGCGATCCAATCCGCTTTTTGAGGGAGAGGGAGATTGTCCATTTCCAGCGTTTCGGCGAAGCGCTGCGCATGGTGCAGGATGAATTAGACTGCAACAACTTTTATATGTGCAATCCGGAGTTCGACCCGAATTGTGGGAAATCATGAGGAACAAAAAAGAGGACAGCAATGTCCTCTTTTTTGTTTTGTGCGAGAATCTCTGTGGCGGGACTTTTTCTGCTTGACAGAAAAATTTGAAAGGAATAGTATGTTACTGATGAAAAAAATGTAGAAAGATGGAAGAAAAATGAGATTAGATAAATTGCCAATTGGAACGGAAGCTGTCATTACGGCGGTGGGCGGTGAGGGGGCGCTGCGCTGCCGGCTGCTCGACATGGGGCTGATTCCTAAGACTAAGGTTGAAGTAAAAAAGATTGCACCGATGGGGGATCCAATCGAACTTCGGATTCGTGGGTATGAATTGACTCTGCGAAAAGAGGACGCAGGAAAAATTGAAGTGGAAATTGAAAAATAGTCAGTTTCTGTCACATGAGAAGAAGGAAGGATAGGTAAGAATATGGTTTTGGCTTTAGCGGGAAATCAGAATTGCGGGAAGACCACATTATTTAATCAGTTGACAGGTTCGAATCAGCACGTTGGGAACTTTCCGGGCGTCACAGTAGATCAGAAGATGGGGGAGATTCGTTCCGTGAAAAATTGCACGGTCGTGGATCTTCCGGGAATTTACTCCCTTCGCCCTTACACGAACGAGGAGATTGTGACGCGGGATTTTATCTTAAATGAGAAGCCGGACGGCATTATTAATATTGTGGATGCCACAAATATTGAACGTAATTTATACTTGACTCTGCAACTCCTCGAGATGAATGTCCCGATGGTTTTAGCGCTCAACATGATGGATGAGGTGCGCGGAAACGGCGGTGCCATCGACTGTGAGAAGATGTCGGAATTGATTGGGATTCCGGTCGTGCCAATCAGCGCCGCAAAAGATGAGGGAATCGAGGATCTGATTCAGGCAATTGTAAATGTCTCCAAAAATAGAATATGTCCGAAGGTACATGATTTCTGTGAGCGCGGACCGGTGCACCGCTGTATTCACGCGGTTTCCCATCAGGTGGAGGACCATGCGATGAAGATTGGAATGTCGCCGCGTTTTGCAGCGACAAAGATTGTCGAGAACGATACGGATGTGGTGGAGCGCCTCGAACTGAGCGAGAATGAGCTCGATATGATGGAGCACAGTATTGCGGAGATGGAAAAAGACCACAACATGGACCGAAATGCCGCTATGGCGGATATGCGGTATACGTTCATCGAAAAAGTATGTGCAAAATCCGTCAAGAAATGTCAGGAGAGCAAAGAGCACATCCGCAGCGTAAGAATTGACAATGTGTTGACGAACAAATATTTGGCGATTCCGATGTTTTTGGGAATTATGTTTGTCGTCTTTTTTTTGACATTCAATGTCATTGGAGCAGCTTTAAGCGATCTGCTCGCGATGGGAATTGATGCGTTGACAAATGTATGTGACGCGGGGCTTACGGCATATGGAATGAACCCTGTGGTTCACAGCCTGATTATCGACGGAGTGTTTGCCGGAGTGGGAAGCGTTTTGAGTTTTCTTCCGATTATCGTTGTATTGTTTTTCTTTCTGTCGATTCTGGAGGATTCCGGATATATGGCGCGCGTCGCCTTCGTGATGGATAAACCGCTGCGAAAGATTGGATTGTCGGGCAGAAGTTTTGTGCCGATGCTGATTGGATTCGGATGTACGGTGCCGGCTGTCATGGCGAGCAGAACGCTCTCTTCCGAGCGGGATCGCAAGATGACAATCATGCTGACCCCGTTTATCAGCTGTTCGGCAAAAATACCAATCTATGCGGTGTTTTCAGCAGCATTTTTCCCGGGAAAAGAAGCTTTTGTGATGATCATCCTCTATGCGACCGGAATCTTAGTCGGGATTCTGGCGGCATTTCTGTTGAATCACACAGCGTTTCGCGGTCACCCGATCCCGTTTGTCATGGAGCTGCCAAACTACCGTTTCCCTTCGGTAAAAAGTGTCTGTCAGCTTATGTGGGATAAGGCGAAGGACTTTTTGGAGCGCGCGTTTACCGTCATTTTTGTCGCGACAATTATCATCTGGTTCCTACAGACATTTGATTTGAGATTCAACGTGGTGGAGGATGGTGCGGACAGTCTGCTGGCATTGGTCGGTCAGGTTATCGCCCCAATTTTTGCGCCGCTTGGATTCTCGGACTGGCGTGCGTCCACCGCGTTAATTACCGGATTTACGGCGAAGGAAGCGGTCGTCAGCACCTTAGGTGTCCTGACGGGGACATCGACTTCAGAATTGAGTGCGACGCTCGGAGCCATGTTTTCCACGAGATCCGCTGTCAGTTTTTTAGTCTTTACGCTGCTTTATACTCCTTGTGTCGCTGCCGTGGCAGCAATCCGCAGGGAGATGGGAAAGACGTCGCAGGCGGTTATTGTGGTCTGTCTGCAATGCCTTGTCGCATGGCTGATGGGATGTCTCGTGTATCAGTTGGGAGGAATTTTCTTTTAAATGAAAATGTTAGATTATGTCTTGCTGGCTGTTCTTCTGTTATGGCTGATTTTTGCAGTGCGTCATGCATGGAAAAAGAGAAAGAGCGGAACCTGCAGCGGCTGCTGCACGGGATGTGCGTCGCCTTGTAGAAAAAGGGACGAACGAAGGAAGTAGACGATGGGAAACTGTCTTGTCACAAGACGGGAATTGTTATATAATGAGCGCAAGCGAGAAGAAAATGCTTGCATATTCGGCGAGCGGCGAATGTTGAGCATGAATCTTGATTCATGCTATAATGAGCGCAAGCGAGAAGAGAAAGGATAGGATAATAAAATGAGTGAGAATAAAGTAAGAACAAGATTTGCACCGAGCCCGACCGGGAGAATGCATGTAGGTAATTTGCGTTCTGCCCTCTACGAGTTTTTGATTGCAAAACATGCAGGCGGAGATTTTATGCTCCGCATTGAGGATACAGATCAGGAGCGCTTTGTCGAGGGAGCGGTCGACATCATCTACCGCACGATGGAGAAGACCGGACTTGTCCACGACGAGGGACCGGACAAGGATGGCGGTTACGGTCCCTATGTGCAGAGTGAGCGCATGAAGACCGGAATCTACATGGATTACGCGAAGCAGTTAGTCGAAAAAGGTGAGGCATATTACTGTTTCTGTGACAAGGAGCGTCTTGCAGGCTTAAAGACAGAGGTCGTAGACGGAAAAGAGATTATGATCTATGACAAACACTGTCTCTCTCTCTCAAAGGAGGAGGTTGAGGCGAATCTTGCGGCAGGCAAACCTTTTGTCATTCGCCAGAATATCCCGAACGAGGGAACCACGACATTCCACGATGAACTCTACGGAGATATCACGGTGGAGAATGCAGAGTTAGATGACATGATTCTGATTAAGTCCGATGGATATCCGACCTACAATTTTGCAAACGTGGTCGATGACCACACCATGAATATTACACATGTAGTCAGAGGAAACGAATACCTTTCCTCCTCGCCAAAATACCAGAGACTCTACGATGCGTTCGGCTGGGAATCACCGGTCTACATTCATCTGCCGTTGATTACGGATGAGAACCATAAGAAGCTCTCTAAGAGAAGTGGTCATTCATCCTTCGAAGATTTGCTCGAGCAGGGATTTTTGACGGAGGCAGTTGTAAACTATATTGCGCTGCTCGGCTGGAGCCCGGAGGAGAACCGCGAGATTTTTACGTTGGACGAGCTCGTCAAAGAGTTTGATTACCACAGAATCAGCAAATCACCGGCTGTCTTTGACTACACGAAGTTGAAGTGGATGAACGGGGAGTACATCAAAGCGATGGAGTTTGACAAATTCTATGAGATGGCGTTGCCTTACATCAAGGAAGTCATCACAAAAGATTTGGATTTGAAGAAGATTGCGGCAATGGTGAAGACCCGTATCGAGATTTTCCCGGACATCAAAGATCACATTGATTTCTTTGAGGCACTCCCGGAGTACGATGTGGCAATGTATACGCACAAGAAGATGAAGACGAATGCTGAGACATCCTTAGAAGTATTGACGGAGGTTCTTCCGCTTCTCGAAGTGCAGGAGGATTATTCAAACGATGCACTCTATGCGATGCTGAGCGACTATGTCGCAAAGAAGGAAGTCAAGAACGGTTATGTCATGTGGCCAATCCGCACCGCGGTATCCGGCAAGCAGATGACTCCTGGCGGAGCGACAGAATTGATGGAAGTATTAGGAAAAGAGGAGTCCATTGCCCGCATCAAAAAGGGAATTGAACTTTTAAGCAAATAAAGAGGTAAATCTATGAGCTTTAACCCATCTCAGGAGGAGGCCATCCGGCATAAGGATGGTCCCTGTCTGACATTGGCAGGTCCCGGTTCCGGTAAGACCTTAGTCATCACCCAGAGAACGAAAAACTTAATAGAGGAGTACGGTATCAATCCGTCAAACATCTTAGTCATCACATTTACCAAGGCGGCAGCGATGGAGATGAAAGCGCGCTTTTTGCGGCTGATGGGAGGAAAAACCTGCCCGGTCACATTCGGAACGTTTCACGCGGTCTATTTTACAATCTTAAAGCATGCTTATCACTACAATGCGGACAATATCATCCGCGAGGAACAGAAATACCAGTTCATGAAGGAAATCATCAGCAAACAGCGCCTCGAGTATGAGGATGAGAATGAATTTATCTCATCGATTTTAGGGGAGATTAGCATGGTGAAGAATTCGGGTGTGGAGCTTGCGCATTATTATGCAAAAAACTGTGGGGAGGAAGTGTTCCGCAGAATATACAGATTGTACGAGGACAGACTCTACGAGAAGCGCCTGATTGATTTCGACGATATGCTCGTCTATACCTATGAACTTTTTCGGGAGAGGAAGGACATTCTGTCAGCTTGGCAGAACAAGTATCAGTATATTTTAGTCGACGAGTTTCAGGATATCAATAAGATTCAGTTCGATGTCTTAAAGATGTTGGCGGCCCCGCAGAACAACCTCTTCATTGTCGGGGATGACGATCAGTCCATCTACCGCTTCCGCGGTGCGAAGCCGGAGATTATGCTGAATTTTAAAAAGGATTTCCCGGAGGCGAAGGAGATTCTGCTCGATACGAATTACCGTTCCAAATCTACAATTGTAGAACATTCTCTGCGCTTAATCGACCACAATAAGGAGCGCTATAAGAAGCGTATTGTGGCAAATCAGGAGGAGGGTGCACCGATTGATTTTCAGATTTTTAAAGGGCAGAGGGAGGAAAATGCCAGAATTATCTGGGAGATTCAGGAACAGGTGGACAGAGGCAGAAAGTATTCCGAGTTCGCCGTATTGTTTCGGACGAACACACAGCCGAGACTTCTGATGGAACAACTGATGGAATACAATATTCCGTTTCGGACGAAGGACAACATTCCAAACCTCTACGACCACTGGATTGTAAAAGATATTTTTACATATATCAGGATTGCAAAGGGAAGCCGTTTCCGCAAGGATTTCCTACAGATTATGAACCGCCCGAAGCGCTATATCAGCAGGGATTCCCTCGACGAGGAGACGGTGGCATTCGATGTGTGGGAGTGGTATTACGAGGAACAGCCGTGGGTGGCGGAGCGTATCCAGCGGCTGGAATATGATATCAAGATGTTGGCTTCGATGAAACCCTATGCCGCAATCAACTATATTCGTCATGGAATCGGCTATGACGATTTCTGCCAGGAGTATGCGGACTACCGCCGGATTAAGCCGGAGGATCTCTTTGACATCTTAGATGAGCTTCAGGAGGGGGCGAAGGGATTCGAGAGCTATGAGGCGTGGTTTTCCCACATCGAAGAGTATGAAAAAGAGTTAGAGCGCATGCAAAAACAACAGAACTTAAATGAGAACAGCGTATCTTTAGCGACGCTGCACAGTTCGAAGGGATTAGAGTATGAGAGTGTCTATATCATAGATGTCAACGAAGGGCTGATGCCCTATAAGAAAGCGGTTCTAGACCCGGAGATTGAGGAGGAACGCCGGATGTTCTACGTTGGTATGACGCGCGCGAAGCGGGAACTCCATCTCTTTTCGATTCAAAATATGAACAACAAGAAGCTCGACGTCTCGAGGTTTATCAGGGAGGCGCAGTAGAAAAACAGGGGGCTGTTGTTTTCCACGGAAGGAACGAATGAAATATTCGTTCCTTCCGCGAAAACAACAGCCCCTGCTTTTCTACTCGTCGTCCTTTGCAAGTTCGTCGTATTCAGCTTCATCGAGCAGCTCGTCAAAACGGTCGGAGACCGCTTCGTACTCCTCGTCATCCTGAATGTTCTCTAGGGACGGATTGCCGTTTTCATCCTCTGCGTAGCGGTAGATATAGACTTCGCCTTCTGCGTTCGGATCGCCGTTGTCGTCCAATGGGAGAAGGGCGATATAGTCCTGCTCACCGATGTCAAAAATAGTCAGAATCTCGCATTCAACCTGACTTCCATCGTCTAAATCCAAGGTTACACAGATGTCGGTATCGTCTGCTGTATTCAATTTATTCTGTAAATCTTCTTTTCTTGCCATGTGGCACCTCTCATTCTTTTCCATTGTTATAGTGTTTTTGACAGTCCTATTATAATGATGTTGGGGTCAAAAGGGGCTGATACAAGTTGTGTTTGTCATATTGCACAAAATAAATTTTGCATTTGTGACTTAATGAAGGATATTAGATTTTCTTAATGTTTTGTATGTATCCAGCAACTCGGCAACAGGATGTTGCTGAGAGCCCAAGCTAAGCCTGAACGGCGGTTCCTGGGCGGTTGCGGTCGCAACTAAGATTTGTGACAAAACATTTAGAAAATCTT
This sequence comes from uncultured Roseburia sp., assembly GCA_964495195.1. Classification (GTDB taxonomy): domain Bacteria; phylum Bacillota; class Clostridia; order Lachnospirales; family Lachnospiraceae; genus Roseburia. The sequence continues at coordinate 2,879 of CAZBUW010000037.1, read as the reverse complement.
ATATTTGTAATTCGGAACAAAGGGAAAAATTATTTTGTGCAATATGACAATTCGAATTTATATTAGCCCCTTTTGACCCCAACATCATTATAAAGACAGAGCTTTAAATTGTCAACGAATCAAAAAACATTTTAAAAATATATACAAAATGGGAGAAAATGGTTATAATAAAATGGCGCATGGAACAGACAGAGATAGAAAAGGCGGCCATTGAGATGGAAATAAAAGTAAGAGAAGGAAATTATGAAAAATTCGGAGCATATATCAACCACAAGACGCTCTTTTTCACCTTTGAGGGGGAAAAGGAGGATGATTGTGCCATTCTTTTTTACGACAGGAAGACGGGGAAGGAAACTGAGGTTAAAGTTCCGCCGGAATATTGTTTGGGCTCAATCCGCTCCGTACAGATAGAGGGAATAGATTGGAATAACTACAATTATAATTATATAAAAAATGGAACCGTCCTAACCGATCCCTACGCCAGAAAAATTGTCGGAAGGGAGCGATGGCGGGACGGCGAGAGAGCGCAGAACGATTATAAGGTCTGCGCAGCTATAGAGGAGGACAGTTTTGACTGGCGCGATGACCGCCATCCGGAGGTCGCTAAGGCAGATATGATTATGTATAAGCTGCATGTGCGGGGATTTACGATGGATGGGGGTGCCCGGGGCAAAGACAAGGGGACCTTTGCAGGCGTTACGGCAAAGATTCCGTATTTGAAGGAACTGGGCATCACAACAGTCGAGGCCATGCCGGTTTATGAGTTCGAAGAGTTAGAGCGGGAGGAGGAATTTGAACTTCCTGCGTATATCAATTGGGTCGAGCAGGAAGAGGACATGATGAAGCGGCCGAAGCCGAAGGCGGTGCGGGAGCGCATCAATTTCTGGGGATACACCAGGGAGAGCAATTATTTTGCAGTCAAGTCCTCCTATGGAAAAAAGAACGCGAAAGAGGAACTGAAGGAACTTGTGCGCTCGCTGCATGAGAACGGGATGGAGTTTGTGATGGAGATTTTCTTCGATGAGAGGGAGAATCACAATATGATCCTGCAGGTGCTTCGTTACTGGCTCAGGGAATACCATGTGGACGGTTTTCACCTTCTGGGAAAAAATCTTCCGATTACGGCTATCGTGCAGGACGCGATGCTGAGCAGGACGAAGATTTTTTACACGGGGTTTGACTATGCCCTGCTGGAAAAACAATCCTCCTGCGACAGACTTTTTGTCTACAGTGATGAGTATCTCTATCCGGTTCGTAAAATGATGAACCGCTGCGGCGGTGATTTGAACGAATTTGCGGGGCAGCAACGCAAACAGCATGAGGTACAGGGATTTGTCAACTATATCACCGGCAACAACGGGTTTACGCTCCGCGATCTCTTCACCTATGAACAGAAGCACAACGAGGCGAACGGGGAGGGGAACGCGGACGGGAACAACTGGAATTTCAGCAGCAACTGCGGAGCGGAAGGGACGACCAGAAAAAGATATGTCAGGGAACTCAGGATGCGTCAGATGAAGAATGCCATCGCAATTTTGTTCCTTGCCCAGGCGGTGCCGCTGCTCTGGTCGGGGGATGAGTTCGGCAATTCCCAGAAAGGAAATAATAACGCATACTGTCAGGACAATGCAATCGGGTGGCTCAACTGGCGTGAAATCAAAAAGTGGAAGTGGCTGAATGAGTTTGTGCAGGAGATGATTCGTTTTCGGAGGGAACATCCGGTTCTCGCGATGCCGCAGCCGATGCATCTGCAGGATTACAAAAGCTGTGGTGCGCCCGATCTGTCCTACCATGGGGAGACGGCATGGATTACTGATTTTTTGCCGAACCAGCAGATTTTAGGCGTGATGTACAATGGCAGCTACGCCGCTGAAGGCACCTCCGATGTCGCAGGGACATCGGCCGACGGCGAATTTGTCTATGTGGCGTACAATTTCCATGTGGGGACGAGCGAGCTGGCACTGCCGAATCTACCGGCAAAAAAGAAGTGGTATCTTGTGATGAGCACCGGGGAGGAACAGAACGCTTTTCTGGAAACACCGCAGGTCTTAAAGAACCAGCAGAAGATTTCCTTGAAGGGACAGACAGTCTCCCTTCTGATTGGAAGATAATTTTGATTTTGGCAGTACTATCTGCTATAATATTTTTGTGTGCGCATGGACGGCACGATTTTCGGAGCGTATGCTCTGAGACAGCAACAGGACAGGTAATTGGAAAATGAAAGCATGGAAACATTTTTGCACCATCACCCATCACAAAATGCTTGTGATGAGAGGGTGCTTTCAGGTCGGTCTCTACAGGCAGGGACTGCTCCACGATCTCTCGAAATATTCCCCGACAGAATTTCGCGTCGGGTGCAGATATTTTCAGGGAAACATGAGCCCGAATAACGCGGAAAGGGCTGCGGTCGGCTATTCTTCCGCGTGGCTACACCACAAGGGAAGAAACAAACACCATCTGGAATACTGGATTGACTACGGTATCCCGGATGAGAATGCACCGTCGTCAGGTGAGCATAAGGGACTCTGCGGAATGAAGATGCCAATCAAATATGTAGTTGAAATGTACATTGACCGGATTTCGGCATCGAAGACCTACCAGAAAGAAAAGTATAAAGCGGACAGCGCACTGCGTTATTACGAGAACGGAAAGGCGGTGCACCTTCTCCATGACGACACGAGAGCACTGCTGGAACTTTTGCTCAATATGGCGGCGTTAAAGGGGGAGGCGGAGACAAACCGGTTTATCCGCACGGAACTTTTAAAGGGAAAGGTTCCTTACGAAAAAGAAGAATTAGAGGCGCGGTTACAACGCTTAAGGGAAAATTAAAGTCCAGCTAATAAATGTCAATAGTAAAATGTAAAAATTTCAAAATTATT
>CAZBUW010000036.1:0-29872 GCA_964495195.1 uncultured Roseburia sp. | reverse complement strand
ACTTGTAACCGGTTATGACATCATATTCTTCTGGGTAATCCGCATGATTTTCTCGAGTTATGAGCAGACCGGAAAAGCGCCGTTCCACACCGTATTGTTCCACGGTTTAGTGCGCGATTCACAGGGGCGCAAGATGAGCAAGTCGCTTGGAAACGGAATCGATCCGCTGGAGGTTATCGACAAGTACGGAGCAGATGCGCTCCGCCTCACGCTGATTACCGGAAATGCACCTGGCAATGACATGCGTTTCTATTGGGAGAGAGTGGAGGCATCCCGCAACTTTGCCAACAAAGTATGGAATGCATCCCGTTTTATCATGATGAACCTGGAGGGCAGTGAAGTTTCGGCGGAGATGTCCTTAGATAAATTAAAACCTGCCGACAAATGGATTTTATCTAAAGTGAATACGCTCGCAAAAGATGTGACGGAGAACATGGATAAATATGAGATGGGAATCGCGGTTCAGAAAGTTTACGACTTTATCTGGGATGAATTCTGCGACTGGTACATCGAGATTGCGAAAGTCCGCACATACAGAAAAGAGAACGAGCCGGAGTCCGCGGCAGCAGCGTTCTGGACCTTAAAGACGGTTCTCACCGAGGCGTTGGAACTCCTTCATCCGTTCATGCCGTTTATCACGGAGGAAATCTTTTGCACCTTACATCCGCAGGAGGATACCATCATGCTGGCAAAATGGCCGGAGTACCGGGAGGCATGGAATTTTGCGGCGGAGGAAGAGATGATTGAACACTGCAAAGACCTTGTAAAAGGCGTCCGCAACGTCCGCACCGAGATGGATGTCCCGCCTTCAAGAAAGGCAAAGATGTTCATCGTATCCGACGATGCGGCACTCAGAGAGACCTTCGAGGTGACTTGTGAAGTCTACATGAATCTTGCATCTGCGGGCGAAGTGTCCGTTCAGGCGGACAAGACAGGCATCGGGGAGGACGCCGTATCCGTTGTCATCCCGGGTGCTACAATCTACCTTCCGCTGGAGGATTTAGTCGACTTTGAGAAGGAGAGGGAACGTCTCTTAAAGGAGCAGAGCCGTCTCGAAAAAGAGCTCGCCCGCTCGAAGGGAATGCTCTCTAACGAGAAGTTTTTGAGCAAAGCGCCGGAGGCGAAGGTAGCGGAGGAGAGAGAAAAACTCGCCGGCTACGAAAAGATGATGGAGCAGGTAAAAGAACGTCTTGCCCAGATGAAATAAAAAATAATGGTGAAAAACAAGCAGTTTTGTATAAAAAATATGACAAAACTGCTTGTTTTTTTGTGAAATTATTTTGGAATGCCGTTGAAAGTGTTTCTTCGTTATGATATAATTTTAGTGAATCATACTGACAGATATTGTTATGGATGGAGTAAACAAAATGGAAGATTTAAAATTGGAAGAATTAGAGCCGGAGGAGTTAGGACCGGAAGTGAAAGTTTCAGCCGATGAGATGGAAGCATCAATTTATCTCCCATATATACCAGGTAAAAGTTATACGATTAGTGATATAAGACAGGTACTGACACAAGCAGGTGTGACGGATGGTATCAAGGAGGCGACAATTGAAAAAATTGTGGATATCCAGGTATGCAATAAGGAAGTCGTTGTAGCTGCCGGAGCCAGAGAAGTACCGGGTGAGGAGGGTTATTTTGACTACAATTTTAATTGTGATTGCAACAATAAGCCTCAGGTCATGCCGGACGGAAGTGTAGACTACTGGTCAATCCATAATATTGAGACAGTGGTGGAGGGACAGGTCATTGCGGTTTATCATCCGGCCACAGCGGGACAGGACGGTTATACGGTCCGCGGCAGAAAGCTTTTGGCGAAGCGTGGACGGGAACTGCCTCCGTTGAAAGGCAAAGGGTTTGAACGCGCCAACGACAACCTGACCTACGTGGCATCTATCACCGGAAAAATCGAGAGACAGGGGGAGCGCATTCAGATTCTTCCGGTCTATGAGATTTTTGGCAATGCAGAATTGAATCATGGAAATATTGAATTCAAGGGGGATCTTGTAATTCATGGCAATATAGAGGCAGGCCTCAAGATACGGACGAACGGCAACCTTACGGTTGACGGTGTCGTTGAGTCCTGTGAGATTGAAGCGAAAAAGGAAGTTATTCTTCGAAGCGGAATGCTGGGCGGTTCCATCAAAGCAGGAGCCAGCATCAGTGCGAAGTTCTTTGAAAATACGACAGTGGAGGCGGCTGAAAATATCACCGTGGATGCGTTTGTCAATTCGACGGTCAAAGCCGGTAAGATGATCAGTGTCAGTGGAAAGCGCGGCAAGATTATCGGCGGCAGCGTCTATGCGGTGGAGGGAATTGAGGCGACGGACATCGGCAATGATGCGGAGATTGGGACAAATGTAGCGGTCGGTCTCGACCGGGAGGTATCCCTCAAGATTGGAGAATATATCAAAAAGATTGAGGAGACGACCGCGCTTCTTGATAAGGTGCGATTGGCGCTCAAGAAGTTCGAGACATTAGAGCAGGAGCGCGGAGTGAGTTTTCGGGAGGACCCGAGGCGTGTATCGCTCCTTCGTGAGCGGATTCGTGCGGAGGCTACACTTGCCGCAGACAAGGCGGAACTTGCAAAGTTAGAGCATGACGTAGAGCGATCCCAATATGCGATGATTCAGGTGCTTCACACGGTGTACCCGGGGGTCGATGTGGGAATCGACAGCATGAAAGTGCGGGTCAAAGAGCAGCAGGATCGTGTTGAATTCGTCAAGAGACAGGGAAAGATTGTCATGGTTCGAATCGATGACACAGATGTCGTTTAGACAGTTTTTTTGCGATGAAAAAAGAAAAAGTTAAGAGAAATTTACTTGATTTTAATCATCACTATATTATAATGATAAGGTACATAATATAGTGATGATTTTTTATGCGAAAACCCGTGAAAGGAAATTTTGCCGCTGTCGCGGCCCGATGGAAGGAAAAGAGGATTTTATGATAAATTTTGAAGAAGAATTGAAGAATTTTGAGCCGAGCCTCGAGGTGGAAGAAGCGGAGGAGGCAATTTATAATCACAATTTAACAGACATGACAGACGTATTGGAAGAAATGATAAAAGAAATGAAACACAGCATATAAGAAGGGGTCGGAAATGAGATGTTATAATTGTGAAGCACAGTTGGGAAAGGGAGAACAGTGCCCGAACTGTGGAGCGGATGTGAGACTATATAAGAAGATTATGATGGCATCGAACGCTTACTACAACGACGCGCTCGCGCGGGCGGGTGTGAGGGATCTGTCGGGAGCCATCGACAGTTTAAAGAGAAGTCTGAAATTCAACAAGAGGAATATCGATGCGAGAAATCTGTTAGGGCTCATCTATTTTGAGATGGGAGAGGTGGTATCGGCGCTCACGGAGTGGGTGATCAGCAAGAGTTATCAGGCGAGGGATAATGCGGCGAGCCGCTATCTCGAGGAGATTCAGAACAATCAGGCAAGGCTTGACACCGTCAATCAGACCATCAAGAAATACAATCAGGCGCTGTTGTACTGCAGACAGGACAGCAGGGATTTGGCCATCATACAGTTGAAGAAAGTCATCTCCCTAAATCCGAAGATGGTAAAAGGCCACCAGCTGTTAGCCCTTCTCTATATTCAGGAGGGAAAATACGATCTGGCAAAGAAGTCGCTCAGAAGCGCGGGCAAGATTGACGCCAACAACACGATTACACTGCGCTATCTGAAGGAGGCGAACATCGGTCTGCGGGAGGCAAAGCCAAACCGGAATAAGAACGATGATTTAATCTCGTATCAGAGCGGAAATGATATGATTATACAGCCGGCACATTTTAAGGATACATCGATCGGCAGTACGATTTTAAATGTTGTAATTGGAATTGTAGTTGGAATTGCGGCGACCTGTTTTCTGATTGTGCCGGGAGTGCGGCACAATATCCAGAACGAGGCAAAGCAGGAAGTAAAAGAAGCAGATGATGCGATTGCATCGAAGAACCAGAAGATTGCTTCGCTTGAGGAGACCATTGAGAGTCTGACGCAGGATGTTGAGTCTGCGCAGGAAAGCGAGGAGGATGCCGACAGCAAAATATCAAGTTATGAACAGCTTCTGATAGCCTACACGAAGTTCATGGAGCCGAATGTGGAGGCGGCAGGCAATGCGCTTGCCAATGTCAATCCGGATTACCTTGACGAGGAGAGCAAGGCGGTCTACGACACCATCAATGAGCAGGTCAATGCAGAGTATATCTCTACGCTGTATCAGGAGGGGTACAGTGCATACGAGAGTCAGAATTATACGGATGCCGCAGCAGATTTTCAGAAGGTGGCGGACATTGATGAGAACTATCAAGACGGCAACACCATCTACTATCTGGCACAGTCCTACCGCAAGCTTGAGGACATCGAGAACGCCAAGAAATATTACCAGAAGGTACTGGAACTCTATCCGGGCACAGAGCGCGCCAACACCGCGCAGACCTACCTCGACGAGTACGCCGCCGAATAAATTTATACAGATTACAAAAGACGTTAGAATGATTCTGGCGTCTTTTTTTTATCGGATTCGGGTGTCAAAAGGTGCTAATACAAGTTGTGTCCGCCCTATTGCGCAAAGATAAAGTTTCCATTTGCTCCGAATTACGGATATAACATTTTCTAAATGTTCTGACATAAATTTAGGCTGTGACCGCAACCGCCCAAGAATCGCCGTCCAGGCTTGTCTTGGGCTCTCAGCAACATCGTGTTGCTGAGTTGCTAGACAGCGTACAGAACATTAAGAAAATCTAATATCCTTCATTAAGTCACAAATGCAACCCTTATCTTTGTGCAACAGGACAGTTCAAATTTTATTAGCAGCTTTTGACATCCGAATCTTTATCAAAAAGAAAGGAAGAAAAATATGAAGTGCAATTATGAAGTCAAAGGAACATGCATGACAATTTTCATGCCCAAGGAGTTAGATCACCACTGTGCGACACAGCTTCGCATGGAGGCGGATATGCTGCTGCAGTCCTACACGGTGCGGCGGCTCATCTTCGATTTTACGGAGACGGAGTTCATGGACAGTTCCGGGATCGGCGTTATCATCGGAAGGTGCAAGAACATGGACTATGCCGGGGGAGAAGTGTCAGCCCGCAACCTAAACGACAGGATTCAAAAGATATTTATTGTATCAGGTTTACATAAAATAGTCCCGGTGGAAAAGGAGAATCACAGTTATGAATAAAAATGAGATGAAGTTGGTATTTGATTCCTACTCGAGCAACGAGAGCTTTGCAAGAATGGCGGTCGCCGCTTTTTTGACAGAGCTAAACCCTACGTTGGACGAGCTGTCCGACGTGAAGACGGCGGTGTCCGAGGCGGTCACAAACTCCATCATCCACGGATATGAGGAGATTATCGCTAAGATAGAGCTCACTTGCTGTATCTGGGGGAATGACATTACGATTACGATAGAAGATTTTGGAAAGGGAATCGCGGACGTGGAACGCGCCAGAGAACCGTTTTTTACCACAAAGCCGGAACTTGAGCGCTCCGGTATGGGCTTTGCTTTCATGGAGGCCTTCATGGACGAGGTGCAGGTTGTGTCCGAGTGTGGAAAGGGAACAAAGGTCATGATGCGCAAAAGAATCGGAGAGCAGAGAGGGAACTGCTCATGAATCTGACGGCGGAATTGATTGAGCGGGCACAGGGAGGAGAGAAGGAGGCGAGGGATGCGCTGGTGGCAGACAATCTCGGACTTGTGCATGCCGTGGTGAGACGCTTTGAAAACCGTGGGCATGACAGGGAAGAATTGTTTCAGATTGGAAGCATCGGGCTGCTCAAGGCGATTGATAAGTTTGATCTGACGCTGGGGCTTGCATTTTCCACATACGCAGTACCGACAATCACCGGCGAAATCCGCAGGTTCCTTCGGGACGACGGGATGGTGAAAGTCAGCCGAACTCTGAAGGAGCATGCAATGCTCCTGCGAAAGGAGAGGGAATGCTTCGAGAGGGAGTGCGGGAGAGAGCCCAATATCCGGGAACTTGCCGGGCGGACAGGGCTTTCGGTCGAGGAGATTGTGTTCGCCCAGGAGGCAAATGCAAGGGTTGAGTCCATCTACCAGCCGGTCTATCAGGCGGACGGGGACGAGCTGCTGCTGATTGACCAGTTATCCGGTCAGGGGGAGAGCGGAGCGGCGCACGGTGCGGAGGAACCGGAGAAAGAGAGACTCCTGAATCGAATGCTTGTGCAGCAGCTGCTCGAATCTTTGGAGAGCAGGGATCGGGAGCTGCTCGAATATCGTTATTTTGAAGGGATGACACAGACGGAGACAGCGTTGAAAATGGGGACGAATCAGGTGCAGGTCAGCCGTATGGAAAAGAAGCTTTTGAATCGGTTGCGAAAACAGCTTTAATGTGGTTAAAATGGGAAGTTTGCGGGAGAGTTAGACACTTGAAACGAAAGGAGAAATCTGGTATTCTGAGATAGACCACAGAAAACTGGAAAAGAGGTACGATGGATGGATAGAAAGATGAAAACAGAAGTGGCAAGATGCAATCGACTGGGATTTATCTGTCATGGCGGAATGGCAGTTGTCATCAGCATATTTTATCTGAAAGAGTTGATTACAGGGGAGAGAACATTCCCGTATGCTCTGCTGATGATTGTGGTGGCGATGGTGCCGGCTGCTCTGGAGGGATATTTTATCAGGAAGGATCCCGAGACACCGATGATTAAACATCTCGTGGGTTATGGTTTTGCGCTCACCTACACGGTGATACTTTTTACTTCAAACAACAATCTGGTCTTTATCTATGTGATACCGCTGGTGCTTTGTATCAGCCTTTTTCATGATTTTCGTTATTCTGTTAAGATAAATCTTGGAATTATAATCGAGAATGTGCTGGTGGCTGTTCTCGGAGGCATGACGGGCAAATTTGGCTATGAAGGATTGAATACAGCGATGATTCAGGTGGTGTTCATGGCGATGTTCTGCGTTTATTCGATTGCGGCCGCAAAGGTCTCTGAAGTGATTAATCAGGAAAAAATGGAGGAGCTGGAGGCAGAACACCAGAAGACTTCGGGCGTCCTTGACAATGTGATGACGGTTTCCGATGGAATGAGCAAAGGAATTGAGGTCATTCATGAGAAGATTGACAGTCTAAAAAATGCGGCGTCCGTGACGCAGGATGCGATGAAGCAGGTGACGGTCGGCGCTACGGATACGGCGGATGCAGTGCAGCAGCAGCTGAGACAGACGGAGGTTATTCAGAGCAAGGTGGAACAGGTGGCAGAGGCTTCCGGTATCATTGAGGAAAGTATGCAGAACACGATGGAAGCATTGCAGTCCGGAAATGAAAAAGTGGGACAATTGGTAAGTCAGGTGGAGGAGTCTGTGGAGTCGAGTGCCGATGTGGCACAGAAGCTTGAGACCCTCGATAAATATATGGCGGAGATGAACTCCATTGTGGAACTGATCAACGGAATCACCTCACAGACGCGGCTGCTTGCACTCAACGCGAGCATCGAGGCAGCGCACGCGGGCGAGGCAGGAAAAGGATTCGCCGTGGTCGCGACGGAGATTTCGGGTATGGCGACGCAGACGCAGGAGGCAACCGAGCAGATTACGCAGTTGATTCAGGATGTCTCGGATGCAATTACGCAAGTAGTTGAGGTTATCCGCCGGATGATCGATGAGATTCAGGAGGAGAAGGAGACGACAGGCATGACGGCAGAGAGTTTTTCTACCATTGAGCAGAGCACAAATGCAATTCAGGAGCATGTGACTAACCTGTCCGTCTATATCAGGGACCTCGAGAGCTCGAACCAGGAGATTGCAGAGTCGGTACAGACCATCTCCGCAATCTCGGAGGAGGTTTCCGCGCATGCGAATGAGACTTACGAATCCGAGGTGGAGAATGCCGGTATTCTCGAGGAGATTGCAGGCATCACAGAACAACTGAACGAATACACAAAGAACCTGTAAGAAGCAGAGAGGAATTAAGGACGGAATGGAGCGAGTGAAAGACTATACAAATTATGTTTTTGATCTGTACGGAACGCTGGTAGATATCCGCACGGAGGAGGAGAGCGGGGAGTTGTGGAAAAAGTTAGCGCTCTTCTACGGGTACTATGATGCCCGCTATACTGCCGACGAATTAAAGAGACGTTTCCGTGAGCTGATTGGGGACAGGGAGGCAAGGCGGAAGAGGGAATTGCTCGCCGGGGGAAAAGAATTCAGCGGGAAAAGAGATGATGCCCACGAGGCATTCCCGGAGATACAGATTGAGCAGGTGTTCGAGGCGCTGTACCGCGAGAAAGGGGTGGAGCCGGAGGCGAATCTCGCCGTTTGCACGGGGCAGTTTTTCCGTGTGCTCTCGACCGAATATCTCAGGCTGTACGACGGCGCGGCAGAACTGCTGGCAGGATTGCGGAAGGCAGGAAAAAAAGTCTACCTTCTGTCTAATGCGCAGCGTATTTTTACCGAATATGAGATGCATGCATTTGATATCGCAAAATATTTCGATGACATTTTTATTTCGTCCGATTGCGGGGTCAAGAAACCGGATGTACGCTTCTTTGAACTTTTGAAAGAGAAGCATCATTTGGAGGCAGAGGATACTATCATGATAGGAAACGATGCGGTATCGGATATTGCGGGAGCAAAGAGAGCGGGATTTGCCACCTTTTATCTGCATTCGAATATCTCGCCGCAGCTGCCGGTGAAAAGACGCGTCGAGACGGACGGGACGGTGTTGGAGGAACTTCAGATGCCGGAGGCGGATTATGTGATGATGGAACTTGATTTAGTGCGGGCAGCACAGATGTTGGGAGTGTGAGCAGGATGGAGACAGGAATCAAAGGAACACAGACAATTACAGTGACGGAGGAGATGACGGCAAAAGCGGTGGGGAGCGGTACGCTTCCTGTCTATGCGACGCCGTGCATGATTGCACTGATGGAGAATACGGCGAGTGCGAGTGTACAGGGCGAGCTTGAGGGCGGTCAGGGAACCGTGGGGACGCTTATTCAGGTCAGCCATGTCTCCGCGACGCCGGTCGGAGGGAAGGTCACATGTGAGACAAACCTCGTAGAGACGGAGCGCAGACGCCTCCGCTTTGAGGTGAAGGCCTATGATGAGGCGGGGCTTATCGGGGAGGGAATCCACGAGCGCTTCATCATTGAGGAGAATAAATTTCTGGAAAAGGCACAGAATAAAACACGTTAAAAAAGTGCTTGCATTCTAAAGTGAATTTTTATATAATACCAACGTATTAAGCAGAATGCTTTGATCCACGCTTGTTAGGGAAAATTCTCCTGACAAGCGTTTTTTTGATACAGGATGTTCAGTGAAAGGAGTATCTGGAGAGATGAGAGAGAAAAAATGGTGGAGGGCAGTGTACACTCTGCTTTTGATTCTGGCGGGAAATGCGCTGTATGCGTTCGCACTAAAGATTTTTATTCTACCGGCAGACCTCATGACGGGAGGCACGACGGGAATTGCACTTGTGGTAAACCGTTTTACCGGCTGCTCAATTTCTGTATTTGTATTGATCTTTAATGTGATTATGCTCGTGACAGGCTGGCTTTTGCTCGGAAAAAAGTTCGCATTAACTACAATTGTGAGTACGTTTTCCTATCCGATGTGGCTGGAGATTTTTGACAGAGTGTTGGGGGATGTCCATGTTACGGAGGATGCGATGCTGTCCACAATTTTTGCCGGATTCGGAATCGGCGCGGGGCTTGGAATTGTCATCCGCAACGGGGCTTCCACCGGGGGGATGGATATTCCGCCTCTGGTGTTAAATAAATATCTGAAAATTCCGGTTTCGCTGAGTCTGTACTTTTTTGATATCTGTATTCTTGCCTTACAGATGCTTTACAACAAGCCGGAGCATGTCCTGTATGGAATGCTGTTGGTGCTGGTTTACTCGGTAGTCTTAGACAAGCTGCTGATGATTGGAACGACGCGCACCGAGGTCAAGGTTGTGAGCAGCCAGCCGGATCGTATCCGCGAGGCGATACTGTCGGATCTCGACAGAGGGGTTACCATCCTGTACGGCGAGGGCGGCTACCTCGAGCGGGATACGCAGGTGATTTTAAGTGTCATTTCCAACCGGGAACTGCCGAAGGTGGAGCAGCTGATTCATGGAATCGACCCGGAGAGCTTTATGATTGTCAGCCGTGTCAGCGAGGTGCGCGGAAGAGGATTCTCGTTGAAGAAAAAGTACGAGGAAAAGTAACAGTTCAGCCCGCGCCATTCGCAAAGGCAGAAAAGATATACATTACGGCGCAAATCTGTTAGAATGGCAATAGAGAGAGAAAGGAAGTCGAAGATGAAGCACAAAAAAGCGAAATTCAGAAACGTTCACCGGTTCGTGTCAGCCGTTATTCTGACCATGTTTCTGTTCTCGTGTGTCGGCACAGAGTGGAGTCAGACAGAGGGCTTTCTTTGTGTAGTGGAAAACGCGCTCTCTTTTTCCGGGGAGGGGGATGTTCTCTCCATCGCAGAGCCGGGGGAGAGCCTGCTCGGCGATATCTGTACCATTTCGAGACCTTCCTCTAAGACAGACAGTGTCTCCTCTGCCAAAAAACTCGTCCAGAGAAACCGTTTCAGGATTCTCGGGGCGGGGGATGTCTTATGCAAATCATTTTATCTTAGCCCTGTCCGGGGCGAATGCGTAAAGTGTCTGTCGGTCAGACAGACTTATTCCAGCCGGTTCATACTTTCCTATATCCAAAATCAGGACGGAAAGAAGGGTCTTTTTGCCTAAAAATTCAACTACAATAACAATTAAATAATGGAGGAAAAGAGATGGCAAAGACAATTTTTATCGTAGCAATCTGTGTAGCGCTGGCAGGACTCAGCGTCTGGATGTGGTGGTTCGACAACTGTGGAACAGCAAAGGAGAGTGAGAAGACGGAGGAAGAGAAAAATGACAGTGGTAATTGATGCCGTGCTGATTGTCGCCGGATTTTTGTTTTTGATCAAGGGGGCGGATTTCTTTGTGGACGGTGCAGTGTCTGTCGCAAAGCGCTTCGGGATTCCGCAGATTGTCATCGGGCTTACGGTCGTGGCGTTCGGAACGAGCATGCCGGAGGCGGCAGTCAGCATCGACTCCGCCATAAAGGGCAGCGACGGGATTGCAATCGGGAACGTGTTAGGGAGCAATATATTAAATATTCTTTTAATTTTAGGCGTTTCTGCCTGCATCAGCCGGCTTACGGTCGCGCGTGATACGGTGCGCTTTGAGATACCTTACATGATAGGAATCAGTGTGGTGCTGCTGCTGTTCGGCTTGTTTCAGAGGGATTTAAACCGGGTGACGGGAGCAGTGTTGTGGGTGTTTTTTATCCTCTTTCTGCTGTATCTGGTCCGTCAGGCGAAGAAGGAAAACACATCGGACGGGGAGGAAACGGGTAAAATTTTACCGGTTCCGCGGACCGTTCTCTATCTGCTGGGAGGTCTCGGAGCTGTCATAGTGGGGAGTAACCTCGCGGTGGATGGAGCGAAAGGGCTCGCTGAGTTCATCGGAATCAGTGACCGCATTATCGGGCTTACGATTGTGGCATTCGGAACATCCCTGCCGGAGCTGGTGACTTCTGTCATCGCCGGAAAAAAAGGAAATTCGGGCATCGCAATCGGAAACATTGTGGGGAGCAATATTTTTAACATTCTATTCATTCTCGGGACGACGCTCCTCATCAATCCGATGCCGTTTGCGCGGGAATTTCTGTTCGACGGGGTGGCGGCGATTGTATCCGCCGTGCTGCTATGGCTTTGCGTGGTGCGAAAGAAGGAGCTCGGACGCAGGGCGGGCGTATTCCTTTTGGCAGTCTATGCGGGATATTTTGTGTTGCTCCTGCTGCAATAGGGAAAAAACAGACGTATTTTGTCTGATATGGTGCAGCAATTTTTGGAAAAACCTTATATAATAGATGATATAAGGTACGACAGATGAGATGACGCTGTTGTACGCAGGGGAGTTGTTTGATACATAAAAAGTACAGTCAGAAAGGGTGTAAGACTTTCAGACTGTACTTTTTTGTGATATGGGCAGAAAGTGATAAAAAGAGAATGGGAAAATAAAGGAAAGTTTCGGCTAATACGGATGTGCAGAAGGGTATATTATTTTTTATAATAAGTAATAACAAGGGAAAGAATCAATAATGGAGGTAGAATATGGAACACTTTAATCCGCTGATGACAAATCCTACCAGTGATCATAAATTTATTACGGTCGGAGAGATTATGCTTCGTCTGACGCCGCCGAGTTACGAGAAGATTCGTATGGCGACCAGCTTTGAGGCGAGTTATGGAGGAAGTGAGGCAAACATTGCTTTAGCACTCGCAAACCTTGGAATCGACAGCACATTCTTCAGTGTTGTTCCGGATAACAGCCTCGGCAAGAGCGCAGTGAGAATGCTGCGAAGCAACGACGTCCACTGCACGCCTGTGATACTCAGCACAGAGCAGGAGACACCGACACACCGGCTGGGATGCTACTACTTAGAGACCGGTTACGGAATCAGGCCGAGCAAAGTGATTTACGACAGGAAGAACAGCGCATTTGCAGAATACAACTACAAGAAGGTGGATATCAATGCGCTGTTGGAGGGATATACCTGGCTGCATCTGAGCGGCATCACACCGGCACTTTCGAAGACTTGCAGAAAACTTGTGATGGACTGCCTGAAGGTGGCGAAGGAAAAGGGAATTATTGTGAGCTTCGACGGAAATTTTCGCAGCAAGCTCTGGACATGGGAGGAAGCGAGAGATTTCTGTACGGAATGTCTGCCGTATGTGGATGTTCTGTTCGGAATAGAGCCGTACCATCTGTGGAAAGATGAAAATGACCACAGTAAGGGGGACTGGAAGGACGGCATTCCGCTCCAGCCGAGTTACGAGCAGCAGGATGAGATTTTTCAGAGATTCATAGACAGATATCCGAATCTGAAATGCATTGCGCGCCATGTGCGCTATGCCCACAGCGGAAGCGAGAACAGCCTCAAGGCGTATCTGTGGTTTGAGGATCACACGTTTGAGAGCAAATTGTTCACTTTCAATATCTTAGACCGCGTGGGCGGCGGGGATGCTTTTGCGAGTGGTCTCATCTATGCGATGATGCACAATTACAAGCCGATGGATCTGGTCAATTTCGCGGTTGCCAGCAGCGTTATCAAGCACACCATCCGAGGGGATGCGAATATTACGGACGATGTGAACAGTATTAGAAACCTGATGAACATGAACTATGATATCAAGCGTTAGCCGGATTGCATGACGAAGATGAAGATTTTGTAACTGCAGCGGGACATGGAAGACAGGATGCAGATTACGGAAAGGCAGAGGTTTTAATATGATGAAAATTGAAACGGAACGATTGACAATCTCAGAATTTACCTCGGATATGGCACAGAGTGTTCACGAGAACTCTTTAGATGGGGACAACCGCAGATTCGTGCCGGATGAGGTGTTTGAAACGGTTGAGGAGGCAAAGGAGACAATTGAATTTCTGATTGGGCGGTATGACAGCCCGGTCGGGCCATATGTCTATCCCGTCCTTTTAAAGACGGGGGAGAATATCGGATATGTCCAGCTCATTCAGATTGAGGAGGGCTGGGAAATCGGATATCACATCGCTGCCGCCTATACGAAGAAGGGCTATGCGACGGAAGCGATAAAAGCGTTTCTTCCGTATATTATGGATAAGATGAAACTGCAGGTTGTCTACGGTGTCTGCATCGATGAGAACATTGCCTCCCGCATTGTGATGGAGAACTGCGGATTTGAAAAAATCTTTGAGGGCATGGGAGAGTATCAGAATCAGGAGCAGAATATCTGCAAGTATGTGTATAAAAAGTAAGCGTATCTGGAAAAATAGAATTGGTGAGGGAAGCCGTAATTGGTTTCCCTCTTTTTATGAATTGGATTCAGGTGTCAAAAGGTGCTAATCCAAGCTGGGCTTGTCCTATTGCACAAAGATAAAGTCTCCATTTGTTCCAAATTACGGATATAACATTTTCTAAATGTTCTGCCATAAATCTTGGCTGCGACCGCAACCGCCCCAAATTCGCCGTCCAGGCTCAGCTTGGGCTCTCAGCAACGTCCTGTTGCCGAGTTGCTGGATAAGATACAGAACATTAAGAAAATTTAATATCCTTACATAAGTCACAAATGAAAACTTTATCTTTGTGCAATAGGACAGTTCAAGTTTCCATTAGCACCTTTTGGCACCCGAATCCGATTTTGATATAAATTATCGTAACAGTTTAGTCATAGCCTCATTCCGTTTGTTCCTTCATGCAAGCATGATTCACACACTGCATGGGCTATGGCTGAACTATTATAAATTATCAGAAAATATTAGCACTCACCTATTGACAGTGCTAACAAAACGTGTTATAACGCAATTATAGAAGAAGAGGATTAGCAATTTGCCTTCGGCAAAGTAAAGGAGGTTTGTATGAACATTCAGAAATTTACACAGAAGTCAGTGGAAGCGATAAATGATTGTGAAAAACTTGCCTACGAATATGGAAATCAGGAGATTGAGCAGGAACATCTGCTTGTGGCATTATTGCAGCAGGAGGATGGGCTCATCATCCGGCTGGTCGAGAAGATGGAGATTGACAAGGAGCATTTCTTAGAGAATGCGAAGCGCCATCTTGCAGCGAGAGTCAAAGTGTCCGGCGGTCAGGTCTATGTGGGTCAGGATCTGAACAAGGTGCTGATTCATGCGGAGGACGAGGCGAAGCAGATGGGGGACGAATATGTCTCCGTGGAACATCTTTTCCTCTGCCTGATCAAATACCCGAACAAGGCAGTCAAAGAGATTTTAAAGGAGTACGGAATTACGAGGGAGCGTTTCCTTCAGGCACTCTCGACGGTGCGCGGTAACCAGCGCGTCACCTCCGACAACCCGGAGGCGACCTATGACACCCTCGAAAAGTACGGTTATGACATGGTCGAGCGCGCCAGAGAGCAGAAGCTCGACCCGGTAATCGGCCGTGACGACGAGATTCGAAATGTGGTCCGTATCCTGTCCAGAAAGACAAAGAACAATCCGGTCTTGATCGGTGAACCGGGTGTCGGCAAGACGGCGGTCGTCGAGGGACTCGCCCAGCGAATCGTAAAAGGCGATGTGCCGGAGGGTTTAAAGGATAAGAGACTTTTTGCATTGGATATGGGAGCGCTTGTCGCGGGCGCAAAATATCGCGGTGAATTCGAGGAGCGTCTGAAGGCGGTGCTCGACGACATCAAGAATTCCAACGGTCAGATTATCTTGTTTATCGATGAGCTGCACACCATCGTCGGCGCCGGCAAGACGGACGGTGCGATGGACGCCGGACAGCTGTTGAAGCCGATGCTTGCGCGCGGCGAACTGCACTGTATCGGGGCGACAACCTTAGATGAGTACCGCGAATACATCGAGAAAGATGCTGCGTTGGAGAGGCGTTTTCAGCCGGTCATGGTCGACGAGCCGACCGTGGAGGACACCATCTCAATTTTGAGAGGTTTAAAAGAGCGTTACGAAGTATTCCACGGGGTCAAGATTACGGACTCTGCGCTTGTCTCGGCCGCAGTGCTCTCAAACCGCTACATCTCCGACCGTTTTCTGCCGGACAAGGCAATCGATCTCGTCGACGAGGCGTGTGCGCTGATTAAGACGGAGCTCGATTCCATGCCGGCGGAGCTCGATGAACTGAACCGCCGCATCATGCAGATGGAGATTGAGGAGACCGCGCTCAAAAAGGAGACGGACCGCCTAAGCCGGGAGCGCCTCGCGAATTTGCAGAGGGAGCTTGCCGAGCTGCGCGACAGTTTCAATACCCAGAAGGCACAGTGGGAGAATGAAAAATCTTCTGTGGAGCGTGTGCAGAAGCTTCGGGAGGAGTTAGAGCAGGTAAAAAATGACATCAAGACAGCACAGCAGAACTACGATCTCGAAAAGGCGGCAGAGCTGCAGTACGGCAGACTGCCGCAGATACAGAAGCAGTTAGAAGTGGAGGAGGAGGAGGTCAGGAAGAGAGACTTGTCCTTAGTCCACGAAAATGTCAGCGATGAGGAGATTGCGAGGATTGTCTCCAGATGGACCGGAATTCCGGTGGCAAAATTGACCGAGAGCGAACGCAACAAGACGCTGCACTTAGATGATGAACTCCACAGAAGAGTCATCGGGCAGGATGAGGGTGTCACGAAGGTGACGGAGGCAATCATTCGCTCGAAGGCGGGGATTAAGGACCCGAGTAAGCCAATCGGTTCCTTCCTGTTCTTAGGACCGACAGGCGTCGGCAAGACGGAGCTTGCGAAAGCGCTTGCGGCAAGTCTTTTTGACGATGAATCCAACATGGTACGGCTCGACATGAGCGAGTACATGGAGAAATACTCCGTGTCCCGCCTGATTGGAGCGCCTCCCGGATATGTGGGATATGACGAGGGTGGACAGCTCACGGAGGCAGTCCGCAGAAAACCGTACAGTGTAGTTCTTTTCGATGAGGTGGAAAAAGCACATCCGGATGTCTTCAATGTTTTACTTCAGGTCTTAGATGACGGGCGGATTACCGACTCGCAGGGGCGCACCGTCGATTTTAAAAATACAATTGTCATTATGACATCGAACTTAGGTTCCGCCCACCTTTTGGAGGGAATTGACGCGAACGGCGACATTTGTCCGGAGAGTGAGGAGGCAGTTATGAGTGAACTGCGCGGACATTTCCGCCCGGAATTTTTGAACCGTCTCGATGAGATTATTCTGTTTAAACCGCTGACGAAGGACAACATTGGAAACATCATCACACTGTTGATGGCAGATTTGAATAAACGGTTGGTGGATCGCGAGATTTCCGTGGAACTGACGGACGCTGCAAAAGTGTTTATCGTGGAGCACGGATACGACCCGGTCTACGGGGCGAGACCGCTCAAACGCTTCCTGCAAAAGCATGTAGAGACGCTCTCCGCGCGGATGATTTTAGCGGATCAGGTGCAGGTGGGAGACACGATTGTAATCGATGCGGCGGGCGGTGAACTTGCAGCCAGCGTCAAAAGAGCGTAGAGTGTCTTCTATTTTTGGGTTTTCATTTCGGGCCGGATTTGTTATACTGTGAAAAGATGTAGGCGATTGCAGAACGCTGCTTTTTACTGTCCGCTGCACAATACAGACAATACCCCGCAGGGCACGCGTTTGCTGCTTGTCGCTCGTAGCGGTACATAAGGTGCAAAAATACGGCACCTAAGTACCGACGGCTCCAAAGTACCCTGCGATGCTATTTCTATATTGTGCAACGTCATATTAGAAATCAAGAGTTTCGCAATCGCCTGTGAAGAGATATGGAGAAAGGATTTCACGGAATAATGAAAAAGGCAAAAAAATTCACATATATTTTAGCGGCGGCGTTTCTTGCCGCATCGCTCACCGCATGCAGCAGTGAGAAGCAGGAGAACGAGGAGGCGTACCGGCAGATTGGAATTAACTGCATGGAGCAGAAGGATTATGAGGGCGCAATCAGCGCTTTTGACAAGGCGCTTGAGCAAAAGATTGGAAAAATCGGAGCGCAGGAGACTGACATCTGTTACTACAAGGCGGCGGCGCAGTATGCGAGCGGTGATGCGGCAGGGGCGATTGCGACCTACAACGCACTGCTCGACTATGATGAGGAAAATGCCAATGCCTACTATCTGAGGGGCGCTATGTACCTTGTGACAGGGGATGCCGCGGCGGCGCAGGCGGATTTTAACAGCGCAGTCACACACAATCCGAAGGAGTATGAGCTCTACGTCAATGTCTACGAGCAGCTAAACGGCGCAGGGCTTGTGACAGAGGCGGCAGGATATCTGAATCAGGCGCTGGAAATCGAGGGAGATTTGGCGAATGACCATCTCTGGAAAGGCAGAATCTATCAGCTCATGGGAGAGTACGAGAACGCCGTGACAGAGCTCAAAGCTGCTTTGGAGAAAAAGTCGGTGGAGGCAAACCTCTATCTGGCACAGCTCTCTGATGCACAGGGGGATGCCGAGGCTTCCACAGCGTATTACCAGGCGTACTTAGATTCCGGCGAGGCGGATTCCGTCGTGATGGAAGCGCTTGGAAAAGCGGAACTCGACAAAGGAAATTATGCAGATGCGATTCAGTATTTTAAGTCGGGGCTTGAGATGGAGGAGGTGGAAAATCAGCGGGAGCTGATGCAGAACCTCATCATTGCCTACGAGAGAAGCCAGGATTTTTCCTCGGCAAAAATAACGATGGAACAGTATTTAGAGCAGTATCCGGACGATGAGGCGGCTCTGCGTGAGTACACATTTTTGTCCACGCGCTAGTGTACTGTATCACTCACATTTCGCCAAATAGCTTGCCTGAAAGTGAATGATACAGTACACTAGTTTGCTTGTCATATTGCACAAAGATAGTTGAAATTGAAAGGAGAATCCATGGCGGAGACCATTAAGATAGAAGAAGTACAGGAAAGAGTTGTGTTAGTCGGAGTCAGCGAGCAGGAGGGCGACGACGCGGAGGACTCCGTGGCAGAGCTGGCGGAGCTGGTGAAGACGGCGGGGGCGCTCGTGGTGGGAACGCTGATTCAGAAGCGGGAACTCATTCACCCGGGAACCTATGTGGGAACCGGAAAAGTGCAGGAGATTCGCGAGATGGTCGAAGCGCTCGGTGCGACCGGTATCGTTTGCGACGATGAATTATCGCCGGCACAGCTCCGCAATTTGGAGGATATGTTGGACACCAAGGTCATGGACCGGACGCTCGTCATCCTGGACATTTTTGCGGCGAGGGCGACGACGAGCGAAGGAAAAATTCAGGTGGAGCTCGCCCAGCTCAAATACCGTCTCGGACGTCTGGCGGGTTTAGGGCGCTCCATGTCAAGACTCGGCGGCGGAATCGGAACGAGAGGTCCGGGAGAGAAAAAGTTAGAGATGGACCGAAGACTGATCAAAGACCGCATTGCCCAGTTGAACCGGGAGCTCAAAGAGGTGCGGCAGCACCGCGAGATTACAAGAGCCCAGCGGGAAAAAAATCACATTCCGGTGGCGGCAATCGTGGGCTACACCAACGCCGGAAAATCCACACTCTTAAACAGAATGACCAATGCGGGCGTTCGCGAGGAGGATAAACTTTTCGCGACACTAGACCCAACCACAAGAGTACTTGAACTTCCGGGGCAGCAGGAGATTCTTCTGACCGACACGGTCGGCTTTATCCGGAAACTGCCGCATCATCTGATCGAAGCGTTTAAAAGTACGCTTGAGGAGGCAAAATATGCGGACTACATCATCCATGTGGTGGATGCCTCCAACCCGCAGAGGGAGAAGCAGATGCACATCGTTTACGAGACGCTGCACAATTTAGGGATTGAGGATAAGCCGATTGTCACGCTGTTTAACAAGCAGGATAAAATCGTTGAGCGGGAGCCGCTCCGCGATTTTCGCGCGGATCACATGTTAAACATCTCCGCAGCGAAAGGGGAGGGTTTAGACGAGGTGAAAAACCTGCTCTGCGAGCTTCTGCGCGAGAACAAGATTTTCCTAGAGCGCGTGATTTCCTATCAGGAGGCAGGCATTATCCAGCAGATCAGAAAACAGGGCGAACTCTTAAAGGAGGAGTACCAGCCGGACGGAATTTACGTCGAGGCCTATGTCCCGATGGAACTTTACGGCCGTCTGTGAAGTTTCGGATGTCTTTTTGTACCGCGGATGTATAAAATTTGAAAATCTATCCATGCTATTAGGGAATGGACATAAGAAAAACACTCTGACCAGAAAGAAGCGGTCAGGGTGTTTTTCTTTCCAAAAAAAGCAGAGAAAGGAAAACATCATGGCAGTAGATTTTAAGACAAGCGAGACAAAAGAGAATCTGATGAGAGCGTTCGCCGGTGAGAGCCAGGCGAGAAACCGCTATACATTTGCGGCGGAGCAGGCGAAGGGACAGAAACTGCAGGTCATTTATCATCTGTTCACTTACACCGCGGGGCAGGAGAAAGAGCACGCTGAGATTTTTTACAATCATCTGAAAGAACTCGCGGGGGAGACGATTCAGATTGACGGCGGTTATCCGGTTGACATCTCCGAGGATATCGGGACATTGCTCCGCAGAGCGCAGCACAATGAGTACGAAGAGCACGACGACGTCTACAAGAAATTCGGCGAGAAGGCGAAGGAGGAGGGCTTTAACGAGGTGGCGAGCAGTTTTTTCCAGATTGCAAAGATTGAAAAAATCCACGGCGACCGCTTCGGAAAATTTGCAGATTATCTCGAGCATAACAAATTGTTCGTCTCCGATGTGCGGACCGGTTGGATCTGCTTAAACTGCGGGCACATTCAGGAGGGCACAAACGCGCCGGAGCAGTGTCCGGTCTGCGAGCACGATCAGGGATATTTTGTCCGGCTCGAGCTCTCTCCGTTTGAAGCGCGCGAGTCAGAACTTTTATAAAAGGTTGCGACCGCACTTCTTGTATGCTAAAATATATTTGGATTATTACGTCTTGCTGTGTGCGCCGGCTTCCCGCAGTGGGAGGCGGCACATGCACGAGCCGAAGGATCCGGCGGAAGAGAAGACGAAAAATATAAAAAAAGGATGGAGATAAGTATGAGCATCTTAATTAAAGGCGGACATGTCATCAATCCGGCGACCGGGCTGGACGAGGATGCGGATGTCTATGTGGAAGAGGGAAAAGTATCCCGGATTGGAAAAGGACTCAAAGTCAAAGCGGACCGCGAAATTAACGCGAAGGGCTGCTATGTGATGCCCGGATTTATCGATATGCATGTGCATCTGAGAGACCCGGGGTATGAGCAGAAGGAGACGATTGAGACCGGATGTCAGGCTGCTGCGCACGGTGGATATACCACAATTTTAGCGATGCCAAATACGAAGCCTGTAGTTGATAATCCGGACGTTGTGAGATATGTACATAACAAGGCAAAAGCAGTCGGCTGTGTCAATGTCATGCAGGTCGGAGCCGTGACAAAGGGACAGAAAGGTGAGAAACTCGCGGACATAGAGGGGATGGCAAAAGCGGGAATTCCTGCTATCAGTGAGGACGGAAAAACAGTCATGAATGCGCTGCTTTACCGGCAGGCGATGGAGAAGGCGGCGGAGTCAGGGCTCGTTGTCTTAGCGCACTGCGAGGATAGCAACTTAGTCGACGGCGGAGTCATGAATCAGGATGAGCGTTCCAAAGAACTTGGTTTAAAGGGAATCACCAATTCCGTGGAGGATATCATTATTGCCCGCGATATCATGTTGGCTTATGACACAGGTGCGAAGCTGCATCTCTGCCACTGTTCGACGAACGACTCTGTCTATATGGTAAGACATGCAAAATCCGAGGGAATCAAGGTGTCTGCGGAGGTGTGTCCGCATCATTTTACCCTGACGTCGGACGACATCAAAAAAATTGACGCCACAATTCAGCAGGAACATCAGATTGCGATTGACGCGGACGCGGATACCAACTTTAAGATGAACCCGCCGCTTCGAACCAAACGCGACGTTGATGCGCTGAAGGAGGGATTGAAGGACGGAACAATGGAGGTCATTGCAACCGACCATGCGCCGCACACCTTCGAGGATAAGAACACCTCCATGAAGAAGGCGCCGTTTGGAATTGTAGGTCTAGAGACGGCGGCAAGCCTGACTTACTCCGAGCTCGTACTGCAGGGATATCTCACTCCGATGCAGATGGCGGAGAAGATGAGTTACAACCCGGCAAAGATTATCGGAATCGACAAGGGCGACATCTCGGAGGGAAAAGTCGCCGATATTGTTATCTTTGATCCGAAGAAAAAATATACCATCGATAAGAACAAGTTCGCAAGCAAAGGAAAAAATACACCGTTCCACGGAAGAAAAGTGACCGGAAAGGTGCAGTGCACCATCGTGGATGGGGAAGTGGTATACGAGGCAAAATAGAGAGAAAGGATTTTAGAAAAATGCCAGAGAAGTTTGAAGAGATTGCAGCGATAGTCAGTCAGGAGAAGATTGCGGAGGGGATTTATTCCATGTGGATTCAGACGGAGCAGATTGCCGCACACGCGAAGGCGGGGCAGTTCGTCTCCCTCTACTGTAACGAGGGGAGCCGCCTGCTTCCGAGACCAATCAGCATTTGTGAGATCAGGGCGGACGAAGGGAGAATCCGTTTTGTCTACCGCGTAGCCGGAAAGGGAACCGGAGAGTTTGCACAGATGACGGCGGGAGCGAAGATTAAGGTGGTAGGCCCATTAGGAAACGGATTCCCGAAGCAGAGCAAGAGCGCATTTTTGATCGGAGGGGGAATCGGAATTCCGCCGATGCTTGAACTTGCAAAGGAGCTTGACTGCGAGAAACAGATTGTGCTGGGATTTCGCGACGAACTTTTTCTGATGGATGAATTTCGCGGTGTGGGAAAGGTCTATGTCGCGACGGAGGACGGAAGCGCCGGAACGAAGGGAAACGTCTTAGACGCGATCCGCGAGAATGAGCTCCGTGCGGATGTCATCTACGCCTGCGGACCGACGCCGATGCTGCGTGCTTTGAAAGAATACGCGGCAGAGCAGGGCATCGAGTGCTGGATTTCGATGGAGGAGCGCATGGCGTGTGGAATCGGTGCCTGCTTAGCGTGCGTCTGTAAATCGAAGGAAAAAGATGCACATTCTAATGTCAACAATAAGCGTGTCTGCAAAGAGGGACCGGTATTTCGCGCAGAGGAGGTAGAATTCTAATGGCAAGTATGAAAGTGGATTTTTGCGGCGTTACCTTGAACAATCCGGTCATGACCGCCTCCGGAACTTTCGGCTCCGGTGAGGAGTTCTCGGAGTTCGTGGATTTAAATAAGCTGGGTGCAGTTGTGACAAAAGGCGTTGCAAATGTGCCGTGGGAGGGCAATCCGACTCCGCGTGTGGCGGAGGTGTACGGCGGCATGCTCAATGCCATCGGACTGCAGAACCCGGGGATTGACGTGTTCATCGAGCGCGACATTCCTTTTTTGAAAAAATATGACACCAAAATCATCGTCAATGTCTGCGGGCGTTCCATTGAGGACTACTGCGAGGTCGTAGAGCGCCTCGGGGAGCAGCCGATCGACATGATGGAGATCAACATTTCCTGCCCGAATGTAAAAGAGGGCGGAATCGCCTGGGGCGTCGACCCGAAGGCGGTGGAGCATATCACTTCCGAGGTGAAAAAGGTGGCGAAGCAGCCGGTCATCATGAAGCTGTCTCCGAATGTCACGGACATTACCGAGATGGCGAAGGCGGCTGAAGCGGGCGGAGCAGACGCACTCTCCTTAATCAACACCATCACCGGCATGAAGATTGACATCAGAAGGCGCTGTTTTGCACTGGCGAACCACACCGGCGGTATGTCAGGCCCGGCGGTTCACCCGGTGGCAGTGCGCATGGTCTATCAGACCGCGCAGGCAGTGAAGCTTCCAATCATTGGAATGGGTGGAATCTTAACGGCGGAGGATGCCATCGAGATGATTTTGGCAGGAGCCACAGCGGTGTCCGTCGGCACGGCAAACTTTACAGATCCGTCTGTATCAACTAAGATTGTAGATGGAATCGAGGCATATATGAAGGAATTTAAGGTGGATGACATCAGAGAACTGATCGGTGCCGTGCACGACAGATAATAATGATATGATACCTCTAAAGTAGACAGATTAAATATAAAAATCTGTTACTTTGGAGGTATTTTTTATGTCGCGTTCAATACATTTACCAGGACAACTTGTGGAAAATACAGATGCAGAAATTGCAAGGGTAGATTAAATTGTTCTAGAAGATATTTCGGTTAAAATTAACCAAAATATCTTTTTGATAACTTGAAAAAATGGAATTTAAAAGGTATACTAAAAGAGATTTAGGGAAAAACTAACTGAAATGTCTCATAGGAGTGATTGATGTGGAGAGAGAGATTAAGAGAGACTACTATCTTGAACAGCTGATAAAACGTAAAGATAATGGGTTGATTAAAATTGTAACCGGCATAAGAAGATGTGGAAAATCGTACCTGTTGCGCACTTTGTTTAAAAAGCACCTGATAGAGCGTGGCGTGGATGAAAGCCATATTATTGAAATGGCATTCGATCTGTTTGATAATATTGAATATCGTGATTCTAAGGTGTTTTACCCTTGGGCGAAGGAGCAGCTTAAAGATGAAGAAAAATATTATTTTTTATTGGATGAAGTGCAGTTGTTAGATGAATTTGTGAGTGTTCTTAACGGATTGGCTGATAAAAAGAATTGCGATGTTTATGTGACAGGTAGTAATGCAAAGTTTCTGTCAAGAGATATAGCTACAGAGTTTGGAGGCAGAGGAGATGAGGTTCAAATGTATCCTTTGAGCTTTTCTGAATTTATGACAGCATACGATGGAAACAGATACGATGGCTGGAACGAATATATTACTTATGGTGGTATTCCGCTAGTAGTATTAGCTGAAACCGAAGAACAGAAGATGGCACTTTTAGATAATCTTTTTAAGGAAACTTATATAAGTGATATTGTACAAAGAAACAAAATCAGAAACATTGGCGAGATGGAGTCTTTACTGGATATACTTTCATCCGCTATTGGAGCATTGACGAATCCTAATAAGCTTCAAAAAACATTTAAGAGTGTAAGTAAATCAAAAATTACTGCGACAACCATTACAAAATATATTGAGTATTTGGAAGATGCTTTTTTGATTGAAGAAGCAAGTCGCTATGATATTAAAGGGAAAGCGTATATAGGTACACCATTAAAGTACTATTTTATGGATATGGGGCTTAGAAATTCACGAATTAATTATAGACAAATGGAAGTAACACATTCTATGGAAAATGTAATTTTTAATGAACTCAGAATGCGTGGTTTTAGTGTAGATGTCGGAAATCTTACAATCGTGGAAAGGGGTAAGGATGGAAAACCTGTAAAGAAGCAGTTGGAAGTTGATTTTATTTGTAGTAAAGGCTCTAAGAAGTATTATATTCAGTCGGCGTATATGATTGGTACTGCGGAAAAGATGGAGCAGGAAATTCGTCCGTTCTTAAAAATCAATGATTCCTTTAAAAAAATAGTAATTACATCAGATACTCCAAAACCATTTTATAATGATGATGGTATATTGATGATGAATGTGTATGACTTTTTGTTAAATCCAGATTCGTTGGAAATATAAAAAGATTAACAGTATTCGAGCATAAATCGGATTGAAAAAAAAAAGTGTGTATGCTATGATTAGAAAGATATTTTGGGCTGTACAAGCATACAACAGACATATCAATCTTATTCGTGCATGACTTGCAGCTAACGTGCAAAGTGTGTAGTAAGGCTGATTTTAAGATTAAGGGGGCTGAAAACCCTCGTAGATAAGGGAGATTTTAGAGAGATGGAACAGTACAAGCAGGAATTTATTGAATTTATGGTGGAGAGCGACGTGTTAAAATTCGGAGAGTTCACGTTGAAGAGCGGACGCAAATCTCCGTTTTTTATGAATGCGGGCGCCTATGTGACGGGCAGCCAGCTCATGCGCTTAGGGGAGTATTATGCGAAGGCAATCCATGAGAACTACGGCGATGATTTTGATGTGTTGTTCGGGCCGGCCTACAAGGGCATCCCAATCAGCGTGGTGACAGCAGTCGCTTACAGCAAACTGTACGGTAAGGAGATCCGTTACTGCTCGGACCGCAAGGAGGAGAAGGACCACGGGGCGGACAAGGGAAGCTTTTTAGGAAGCACCTTAAAGGACGGCGACAGAGTTGTCATGATTGAGGATGTCACGACCTCCGGAAAATCCATGGAGGAGACAGTGCCGAAGGTAAAAGGTGCTGCCGACGTCACCATCATCGGTCTTATGGTCTCATTGAACCGCATGGAGAAAGGACTCGGCGGAGAAAAGAGCGCATTAGATGAGATCAGGGAAAAATATGGGTTTGATGCGAAAGCAATCGTGTCCATGGATGAGGTTGTGGAACATTTGTACAACCGTGAGTGCCGGGGAAGAGTTGTGATTGACGATACCATCAAGGCTGCAATCGATGCTTATTATGAGCAGTATGGTGCCAGATAGAAAAAAGCAGCGGATTGCTGCATGGATTCTGTTCCTACTCTATTTTGTGGTACTTTTTTACTTTTTATTTTTTGCAGAATCGATGGGGAGAACTTACGCGGAGCGGGAATACCATTATAATCTGGTTCCGCTTCGTGAGATTAAGCGTTTTATCCTCTATGCAGATATTCTGGGGACGAGGGCTCTGATGCTCAACATTTTTGGGAACATTGCCGCGTTCGTCCCGTTTGGCTTTTTTTTACCGGTATTCTCTAAGCGGTGCAGACGATTCGGCTTTGTGGTCCTATACAGCTTTGAATTAAGTCTGTCCGTGGAGATTATTCAGCTCGTGACGAAGGTCGGTTCTTTTGACGTGGATGATTTGATTTTAAACACGTTGGGAGGAATCTGCGGGTATGTAATCTACCATATCGTGCAGAGACTGCGGATTGAATGGCGCAGGCGGAAGGAAGGATAGAAGTGAGATGGCGAGAAGAAAATATCGAAGACGTAATTATAAATTTACAGAGAAGGTACAGTCAAAAAGGGGAATAACAGCGCTGGTATTGGCGCTGTTTTCCCTTGTTATTTTTGTTGTTGTAGTTGTAAAATCTTCCGGCAGCGGCGGAAACGGAAGCATGTATCTGGGCAGCGCGGGGGTGGCGGCAATGCTGCTCTCCGCAGTGGCGGTCGTGCTGGCGGTGCGGAGCCTTTTTGAGGAGGAATCCTTTAAAATTTTTCCATATCTGTCCACCGTTCTCTCGGTGTTAGCGGCAGGAACGTGGGGGTGTCTGTATGTGTCAGGATTTTAAGAAGCAGATTGACTTCATTATGGAGTTGGACAAGATTAAGAAAATCGGGAGACAGACCTATCTCTCCGACGGAAGCAGAAAGGAGAACGATGCCGAGCATTCCTGGCATCTCGCACTGATGTGCTTTGTGCTGGCGGATTACGCCAACGAGCCGATCGATGTCTTAAAGACGATGAAGATGGTGCTGCTTCACGATGTGATTGAGATTGACGCGGGTGACACCTACGCCTACGATGCGGAGGGAAATAAGACGAAGCGTGAGCGCGAATTGAAGGCAGCCGACCGGATTTTTGGAATCCTGCCGGAAGGGCAGGCGCGGGAGTACCGCGCGCTCTGGGATGAATTTGAGGCGATGGACACACCGGAATCGAAGTTTGCGAACATGTTAGATAAGGTGCAGCCGCTGCTTTTAAACGACGCCTCGGGCGGGCGCTCCTGGGAGGAACACGGTGTGAAGGCATCCCAGGTGTTGAAGCGCAACGAGAGAGTCCACGAGGGCTCGGAGGAAATCTGGAATTATGCGAAAGCACTGATTGAGAAGAACCGCGCGGAGGGGCATCTGAGGGATGAGTAGTCCGCGGTGAGGCATTTGAGGAAGGGATAGCCCCGCGCAGTGAGCCGCTTGAGGGAGAAACAGCCTTTGGCGGTAATCTGGAAAAAGGAATCAGGGCAGCCGGAGTGGAAATACCGGCTGCGGAAAGGAAATCATATGAGTTATCAGGAACTTAGAAAAGAGAAAAACGAGTCCGTAGCGGAGCGCTATGAACTCGTGTTAGAGCGCATTGCCGGGATTTGTGATGCGCCGGCAGTCGAGGAGAAATATGCGGCATATTTTAAACGTGTGGCGGAGAAACTTCTTGAGGCGGAGGAGGTGCTGCGTGAGGAGGAGAGCGGAAGTCTTTTTGCAGGCTCCATGGAGGAGTGCGCTGCGAGAAACCGCTCCGTAAATGAGGATGTGTTAGATGAAAACTACGAAAATAGTTATCTGAACCCGGCGTATGCTGCTTCAAAATTAGGAGACGACTTTGGACAGATACTCTGTGTGCTCTACTCTCATCTGAGAAACGGCATCATGGGCGCCTTCGAGGGAAACAAATGGAACCTCACAGTCGGCATGGAACTTTTTGTGGAAATCTACAATCTGTTTGAGGAGAAAGGGCACGTCGATAAAAAGGAAGTGCAGCAGGCGGTTTATTGGTATTTCCACGATTACAGTGAAATCTTTGAGGCGCAGGCAGTTGAAAAACTTGTGAACCCGGACTACGATTTTGCAGCGCAGATTGTGATGGGGGCAGATTTGAACGACCTCCGCTATCTGTATCGCTATGGAAGATATATTGGAACCGATGAGATTGGGATTGCCAAATTTTTGAATCAGATGAAAGAGGAGGACATTCAGGCGATGGCCGACACCTATACGGAGGGCTACCGCATCGGATTTGTCATGACCGGGAAGGACCTCTCGAAAAAGACGACGGCGGAGATTCGCTATCCAATCGGTTTTGAGCGCATGGTGCGCGCCGCAGTCCGCAATTTTGAAAAATTGAATCTGCGCGTTACAATGGCGCCGTATCCGATCACTTACAACAAGCAGTACAATTATGATCACAAGGAAGACAAGGGAATCTATTTTGACAAGGCGTACGTGGAGCGCCGCCTAGAGTGCCGCAAAGCAGCCTTTGAAGAGAGAAAAGCATTAGCGGCAGGCTATGCGGGTCCGGCGGTGATTGAGGTGTTCGGCGAGGCGCCGTTTGCTCCTGTCACCAAGAAAGAAGCGGTTCATTTAGACGAGAAACAGCAGCAGCTGAGCGTCCATAACATGAGCATGGGCGGACAGATTACGAATCAGTATATCAAGGGCGAGGAGCGCAGTTTCACAATCATCGCATACCCGATTCCTGCAATCGGAGAGCGGTTTGAGGAGATTTTTGCAAAGACGGTGGAAATCAATACCTTAGATTACACGCTCTATCAGGATATGCAGCAGAAGATTATCGACGTGCTCGATGAGGCGGAAAAAGTGCATATCACCGGAAAAGGTGACAACAAGACAGACCTTTATGTCTCCATCTACCCGCTCGCGGACAGGGCAAAGGAGACCGCTTTCGTGAACTGTGTGGCGGATGTCAACATCCCGGTGGGCGAGGTTTTCACATCGCCTGTCTTAGCGGGGACGACCGGAAAACTTTTCGTCAGCCAGGTCTATCTGTACGAACTGAAATATTTGAACTTGGAGATTGACTTTAAGGACGGTATGATTGAGCAGTATAACTGTACGAATTTTGCCAACGAGGCGGAGAACAAAAAATATATCAGGGATAATGTGCTGTTTAATCATGAGACGCTGCCGATGGGAGAGTTTGCCATCGGAACGAACACCACGGCTTACCGCATGGCGAGAGAGTTTGACATCGCGGACAAACTCCCGATTCTCATCGCGGAGAAGACCGGGCCTCACTTTGCAGTGGGGGATACCTGCTATTCCCACGAGGAGGACAACGTCTCCTACAACCCGGACGGCAAGGCGATTGTGGCACGCGAGAACGCGGTGTCTGCCCTCAGAAAAGAGGATATGTCGAAGGCATACTTCAACTGCCACACGGATATCACAATCCCGTATGACGAGTTGGATAAGATTACGGCAATCCGCCCAGATGGCACGGAGATTGACATCATTGCCGATGGCAAATTTGTCGTTCCGGGGACGGAAGCCTTAAATATTCCGTTACAATAGATAAGTGTGGCTTATTAAAAAGATAACAATTATTAATTAGACTTCTAAGAAAAAAGCAGTTACAATAACATTGTAAAATTTCATATGCGCTCCATGCGGCACGCACACCCTTGATGCCGCATGGAGCGGTTCTTGTATCTGGCAGCAGATAAGTTTCTAAATAGGAAGGAAGAATGAAATGGCAAAAGTAGGAATTGTAATGGGCAGCGACTCTGACATGCCGGTTATGGCAAAGGCAGCAGATATCTTAGAAAAATTGGAAATTGAATACGAGATGACAATCATCTCTGCGCACCGTGAGCCGGATGTATTTTTTGAATATGCAAAGACAGCGGAAGAAAAAGGTTTTAAGG
>CAZBUW010000035.1:0-30774 GCA_964495195.1 uncultured Roseburia sp. | reverse complement strand
CACAAGATCAAAACATTAACTGATAGGCCTTCGTGAAACAACCCTAATTTTGAGTGATTAAGTATTTACAAGCGGCAGGTTTTCTGTTATACTGTCTGAGTATGAGTTCAGCCCATATTCGGTAGATGGACACTCCGACCTTTTACTGAGTATCATACGCAATTGGGCGATTATAGAATTTTTTTAAGGAGGATCACAGACATGATCGCAAAAGAAAAGAAACAGGCAATTATTGCAGAGTACGGTAGAACACCTGGAGACACAGGTTCACCAGAGGTACAGATTGCTATTTTAACAGCACGTATTGAAGAGTTGACAGCTCATTTGAAAGACAATCCGAAGGATCATCACTCCAGAAGAGGTCTTTTGAAAATGGTAGGTCAGAGACGTGGATTATTAGCATACTTGAAGAAAGTGGATATCGAGAGATATCGTTCATTAATCGAGCGTTTAGGAATCAGAAAATAATCGTGTTATTTGAAATAGAGCGGAGCAATACCGCTCTATTTTCATTGATAAGTGCAGAAGTTTTTACCGAGACCACTGAAGGGTACATGAGGGTTCATGTATGGTTCAGTAGTTTCGGACTTCTGTATGAGAAAAAGCCGGTAGAACCGGCGGAGGAAAAAGGAGATTAAAATGTATAAAAGTTTTTCAATGGAACTTGCCGGCAGAACTCTCACAGTAGATATCGGCAGAGTTTGTGCACAGGCAAACGGAGCAGCGCTGTTAAAATATGGGGAGACCACAGTATTGTCCACAGCGACAGCATCGGACAAGCCAAGAGATGGAATTGATTTCTTCCCGCTGAGCGTTGAGTATGAAGAGAAGATGTATTCGGTAGGAAAAATCCCGGGAGGATTTAACAAGAGAGAGGGAAAGGCATCGGAGAATGCAATCCTTACCTCGCGTGTTATCGACCGTCCGATGAGACCATTGTTTCCGAAGGACTACCGCAACGATGTCACATTAAACAACATGGTAATGTCGGTTGACCCGGAATGCCGTCCTGAGGTTGTCGCAATGCTCGGTGCCGCTTTGGCAACTACAATTTCCGATATCCCGTTTGACGGACCGTGTGCCATGACACAGATGGGTATGATGGACGGAGCGTTTATTGTCAATCCGTCCCAGAAAGTCTGGGATCAGGGAGATTTGCAGCTGACTGTCGCATCTACATCCACCAAGGTCATCATGATTGAGGCCGGAGCAAATGAGATTCCGGAGGATAAGATGATTGAGGCAATCTACAAATGTCATGAAGTGAACCAGACAATCATCGCATTCATGAACCAGATTGTCGCAGAAGTCGGCAAGAAGAAGCATGAGTATACAAGCTGTGCAATTCCGGAGGAAATGTTTGCTGCAATGCGTGAGATCGTGACGCCGGAGCAGATGGAGGAAGCGGTATTCACAGACGAGAAACAGACCCGCGAGGAGAACATCAGAAATATCACGGAGAAATTCGAGGAGGCTTTTGCCGAGAACGAAGAGTGGCTGGCTGTTTTAGGAGAGGCTGTATACCAGTATCAGAAGAAGACAGTCCGCAAGATGATTTTAAAAGACCACAAGCGTCCGGACGGCCGCGCCATCAATCAGATTCGTCCGCTGGCAGCCGAAGTGGATCTGATTCCGAGAGTACACGGTTCCGCAATGTTCACGCGTGGACAGACACAGATTTGCGATGTCGTAACACTCGCACCGCTCTCTGAGGTACAAAAGATTGACGGTTTAGATGAGAACATTACGACAAAAAGATACATGCACCAGTACAATTTCCCTGCGTACTCCGTAGGTGAGACGAAGGTATCCCGCGGTCCTGGACGCCGCGAGATTGGTCATGGAGCTTTGGCGGAGAAAGCGCTGATGGCAGTTATGCCTTCCGAGGAGGAATTCCCATACGCAATCCGTGCCGTTTCCGAGACTTTTGAGTCGAACGGTTCCACTTCGATGGCGTCCACCTGTGCTTCCTGTATGTCTCTGATGGCTGCGGGTGTACCGATTAAGGCTATGGTGGCCGGCATCTCCTGCGGACTTGTCACAGGCGATACGGATGACGATTATATCGTTCTGACGGATATCCAGGGGTTGGAGGACTTCTTCGGAGATATGGACTTCAAGGTTACCGGTACACACAAAGGTATCACTGCAATCCAGATGGATATCAAGATTCACGGATTGACAAGGCCGATTGTGGAGGAGGCAATTGCAAGAACAAGAGAGGCAAGACTTTACATCATGGATGAGGTTATGTCTAAGGCAATCGCTGAGCCGAGAAAAGAAGTCGGACAGTATGCACCAAAGATTATCCAGATTCAGATTGACCCGGCTAAGATTGGTGATGTCGTTGGACAGCGCGGTAAGACAATCAATGAGATTATCGACCGCACAGGTGTGAAGATTGATATCACAGATGACGGTGCTGTATCCGTGTGCGGAACAGACGCTGATATGATGGAGAAAGCGGTCGACATGATCAAAATCATTACAACCGATTTTGAGGAAGGTCAGTTCTTTACCGGAAAAGTTGTCAGCATTAAAGAGTTTGGTGCATTCTTAGAGTTCGCACCTGGAAAAGAGGGAATGGTTCACATTTCTAAGATTTCCAAAGAGAGAATCAATCGTGTGGAAGATGTTCTGACATTGGGAGACGTTGTAAAAGTCGTTTGTCTTGGAAAGGACAAGATGGGACGTATCAGCTTCTCAATCAAGGACGTTCCAGCGGAAGCATAATAACAAAAAGATGAGTCCCGGCGCGCGGATTTCTGGTCAGTCAGACGGGAAATCCCGCGCGCCGGGACTTTTTTTCGGGGACGGCAGACGCCGCGATAATCTACAAACCCGCCAAGCGTGCTTTTTGCAGTTGGAGCAAAGACAAAATATCCGACATATCTTAATAGAAAAAACGAAAAATGGATCGAGTAAAAAGAATTGTTCAGATAGAGCGCACGAGAAAGGCAGGACGAAAGGGAAAAGGGATTGCGATTGCGATGATGGATACGGGAATCTATCCGCACCCGGATTTTGAGAAGCGAATCACAGGGTTTGTTGATTTTTGCCAGGGAAGGATTGCAGCCTATGATGACAATGGGCACGGAACGCATATATCGGGAATTGCGGCGGGCAGCGGCGGGCAGGCGGTACTGTATCACAACAGGGATTTGAGCGGAATTGCGCCGGAGTCTGATATTTTGATGATGAAAGTACTAGACGCAAAGGGAAACGGGAGCACTGATCATGTTCTGGCGGCAATCGACTGGATTGTGAAGAAAAAGGAGGAATTCAAAATCCGAATTCTAAACATTTCCGTGGGGATGCTTCCGAATGCGGGGGCATCCGAGCAGAGAATGTTATTGGAGGCGGTGGAAGATCTCTGGGACAGAGGAATCGTCGTTGTGGCGGCGGCGGGGAACAATGGACCGAGAGAGCAGAGTATCACGATACCGGGGATATCAAGGAAGATTATCACGGTCGGAAGCAGTGACGATGAGGGCGGAATCGTAAAACAAAAAGGGCTTGAGCGCGGTTACAGCGGAAAGGGACCAACGGGGTGCTGTATTGTAAAACCGGAGATCTTAGCACCGGGAACGAATGTGATGAGCTGTAAAAACAGTGGAAAGGGCTATGTGGTGAAGAGCGGAACCTCCATGGCAGCCCCGGTTGTAAGCGGCGCAATTGCCCTCCTGCTGGAAAAGGAACCGGCGCTTACCCCGCAGCAGGTCAAACTGCGCCTCTATGAGAGCGTGTATCCGAAGGGGGAGGAGATTGGCAGAAAAAGCTGGGGAGTCCTCCATGTAGATAATCTGTTACGATTCAAAATGAGCAGCGCAAAATTGACTTAACGCATGGGAATAGGGTATAATGAAAAAATATTATGATGTTTAGACAGACAGAGGAAGACAGAGAAAGGGAACGAGTTCTATGAAAAGAGTAGGTCATATTGTGTTTAGCAGGCTGGCAATTGGAATACTTGCCATGCTGTTACAGTTTGCATGGATGGTATTGGTACTTTACAGTTTCAGCATACAGTTTACGTATCTCAATCTGGCGGTTCGTATTATCGCAATCATGGTTGTTTTGCGTATTGTATACAAGTGGAATAATCCGGTCTACAAGGTGTCGTGGATTTTTCTGCTCCTGTTGTCGCCCGTGCTTGGTATTGCAACCTACTTTCTGTTCGGGCGCTCGGAGCTGACAAAGAGGACGAGAGAGAAGATGGAGCGCGTCAACAGGGAGGTCAATGCCTGTCTGGTGCCGGATGAGAAAGCGAAGGAGGCATTGGGAAGAGAGGACGGATCTATCTACTGTCAGTCGAAATATATTTCGGATTATGCAAAATTTCCGGTCTATCAGAATACACAGACGAACTACTATCGATGCGGGGAAGAGATGTTTGCCGACATGCTAAATGACTTGAAGAGCGCAGAGCATTTCATCTTTTTGGAGTACTTCATCATCGAGCAGGGAAAAATGTTCAATCAGATTGTAGATATTCTGGAGGAAAAGGTGAAGCAGGGCGTTGAGGTCAGACTTGTCTATGACGATGTCGGATGTATCAACAAGCTTCCGCACCGATATTATAAGACCCTTCAGGCGAAAGGAATCAAATGTGCGGCATTCAATCCGTTCCGGCCATTTCTGTCGATTATTATGAACAACAGAGACCACCGCAAAATTTTTGTGGTGGACGGCCGGATCGGTTATACCGGTGGTGTCAATCTGGCGGATGAATACATCAATGAAGTGGAGCGTTTCGGCTATTGGAAAGACACGGGAATCCGCATTGAGGGTGAGGGTGTCTGGAGCATGACAATCATGTTCCTGGAAATGTGGAACTACATCAATCATTCCTCTGAGGACTATAAGAAGTATATGCCAATAAAGGGGGAGCGGGAGATTATAGACGACGGTTTTGTCCAGCCGTACGGGGATTCCCCGCTCGACCATGAGTACGTGGGTGAGAATGTCTATCTCAATATGATAGGAAGGGCTAAGAAATATGTCTATATTTTTACACCGTATCTGATTACGGACAATGAGATGCTCACATGCCTCTCAAATGCCGCCAAAAGCGGTGTGGATGTGCGGATTGTGACGCCCGGAATCCCGGACAAGAAGCTCGTCTTTCTGCTGACACAGTCCTACTATGAGCCGCTGTTGAAAAACGGCGTGCGCATTTATCAGTACACGCCGGGTTTCATCCACGCGAAGAGTTTTGTCTGCGACGATGAGGTGGCGACGGTGGGGAGCATCAATCTCGACTTCAGGAGCCTTTATCTGCATTTTGAATGCGGCGTCTGGATGTATCGCTCCAAAGCCGTCATGCAGGTGAAGGAGGATGCGCTCGATACCTTTGAGCGGTCGGAGGAGGTACCGCTCGAATTTTGCATGAACCGGAATATCGTGGTGCGCTTTTTACAGAGTATTCTGCGTCTGTTCGCACCTCTGCTGTAATCAGGCAGGGCAGAGAATCTCCAGCAGATGTTTAAAGTAATCCTGAAAGGTCGCCGCCTCCACGGTGGAATCATAGAGCAGATTGACGCTTCCAATCTCGGTTCCGTCGAGGAGGTAGACGGCCTTTCCTGCGACTTCACCCTTCGTGACGGGAGCGGTTACTTTTTTGGAATACTCTATCTTTTTGGTGATGCCGGAGAGGTCGGCGCCGTCCGTGTTGACATACTCAAAAGCGGATTGGTAGTGGAGACCGACGGAGTCGGCAACGCCCTTCTGTATTTGGACGGCCGGAAGTTTATCGGTGTTTGCATCCGTGTAAATTCCGCATTTTGCAAAACCATAATTTAATAATGTAGTTGCATCTGCGGAGCGCAGATCAGGATTCTCCGCTCCCATGATAACGGCAATCAGCTTCATGCCGTCTTTTTCGGCGGTGGCGGAGATACAGTACTTCGCGACGTTGGTAAAACCGGTTTTTAATCCCGTTGCATACTGGTAGTGGCGAATCAGCTTGTTGGTGTTGGTCAGGCCAAATTCATTGCTCCCTTTCCGTGTGACATGCGTGATACTGTCCATCCAGATTGTGCAGTAATCGTGAATCTGGGGGTGCTTTGTGGTGAGTTCCCGCGACATCAGTGCGACATCGTGGGCGCTTGTCATATGTCCTTCGGCGTCGAGACCGCAGCAGTTGACGAAAGTGGTATCGTTCATACCAAGCCCTTTGGCGCGTTCGTTCATCTGCCGCACGAACTCCTCTTCGGAACCGCAGATGTGTTCCGCCATCGCCACGCAGGCGTCATTTGCACTTGCGATACTGATGCATTTGATCAGATCGTTGACCGTTTGCGTCTCACCGGGCTCTAAGTAGACCTGCGACCCGCCCATGCTCGCGGCGTGTTCGGAGACTGTGACGGAGTCCTCGAGGGAAATCTGTTTTGACTCAACGGCATCGAAGATGAGAATGAGCGTCATAATTTTGGTGATGCTGGCAGGGTGCCGAATCTCATGGGAATTTTTTTCATAGAGGACGGTTCCCGTCGCGGGCTCTAGCAGGATAGCGCTGGGAGCGGAAATGGATAGCCCTGCTGCGGAATCGGATTCCGTCTGTTCCTCCGTCTGCGCGGTGGGGAGAACGGGGGGAAGAAAAATGCTATACAAAAGCAGGTGGATGCCTAACATACCAGATAGAAAAAGTTTCATGGGATAACCTCCGAATCATTGTATTAGTATATATGGAAACGAAAATTGTCCTATGCCACTTATTTTATGGAAAGAATGCGTTTACATAATGCTACAAATTGTAGTGGATGAAAGAAAAAAGAAGTACTAAATATTGTTAAAACGCTTGAAATTTCCCACAATACCATGTAGAATAAGTACGATATGTAGAAAAGAGAGAGGACTGTATTCTATGGATATGACAATCAAATTGCAGGTGTTTGAGGGACCGCTTGATTTGCTGTTGCATCTGCTCGATAAGAATAAAGTGAATATATATGATATTCCAATCGTGGAGATTACCAATCAGTATATGGAATATATCGCTGAGATGAAGCGGCAGGACTTGAATGTCATGAGCGAATTCCTTGTAATGGCGGCAACTTTGATTGACATCAAATCCCGTATGCTGCTTCCGAAGAAAGAGACGGAGGAAGAGGAGGAGGAAGATCCGAGAGCAGAGCTTGTCCAACAGTTGTTAGAGTACAAGATGTACAAGTGCATGGCGTATGAGCTGCGCGACCGCCAGGTGGACGCGCAGAGGGTTCTGTTTAAGGAGCCGACGATTCCGGACGAGGTGGCTGCCTACGAGGAGCCGGTCGACTTAGAAGAGTTAGTGTCCGGTATGACGCTTTCTAAACTGAACGACATTTTTAAATCAATTATGAAAAAGCAGGTGGACAAGGTTGATCCGATTCGTTCCAAGTTCGGAAAAATCGAGAAGGAGGAGGTATCTCTCTCCGATAAGATGCAGTATCTCGAAGAATACTGTTATACGCACCGGTTTTTCAGCTTCCGCAATCTTCTTGAGGAGCAGGCGAGCAAGATGGAGATTATCGTTACATTTTTAGCAATCCTTGAGCTGATGAAGGTTGGAAAGATTTTTATCTCACAGGAGTATACCTTCGACGATATCAGGATTCAGTCTAAAATTGTGGCTTAGGAATTTGGAGTCAGTATGAAAGAAAATAATTACGAAGCAATTATCGAGGCGATACTTTTCACCATGGGGGAATCCGTGGAATTAGAGAAGATTGCCGGCGCAATCGAATTAGATAAAAAAGAAGTAAAAGCAATCATAGAGCGGATGATGGAGCGCTACCGGGAAGAACAGCGTGGGGTGAGAATTATTGAACTTGACGGGGCATATCAGATGTGTACACCGAGCGAGATGTATGAATACCTGATCAAGGTGGCGAAACAGCCGAAGCGTCATGTTTTGACGGATGTTCTGCTCGAGACACTTTCCATCATCGCCTATAAGCAGCCAATCACCAAGGTTGAGATTGAGAAAATCAGAGGCGTCTCCTGCGACCATGCGGTGAACAAACTTGTAGAGTACAATCTTGTGTGTGAGCTAGGAAGGCTCGACGCCCCGGGACGCCCGCTCCTGTTCGGTACAACAGAAGAATTTTTACGAAGCTTCGGCGTGCAGTCCATCGATGAATTGCCGGTCTTGAATCCGGTACAGATCGAGGAGTTCAAACAGGAAGCGGAGGAAGAGATGCATTTAAAGCTGGATATTTAGTATCCGGCTTTTTTATCGAATAGGAATTTCCTATTCGATAAAAAACCCTCCGGGTAGGATGCGACTGGTGCGCAGGTGAAACTCGCAAGCTTACGCTTGCACGCACCAGCGCGCAAAGAGTGCGATGCACTCTTTGTTAAATAGGCGTTTGCGAAAATCTAATTTTCTAATATGGTGTTGTACAATATAGATATATCTTCGCAGGGTACTTTGGAGCCGTCGGTACTTAGGTGCCGTATTTTGGCACCTTATGTACCGCTACGAGCGACAAGTAGCAAACGCGTGCCCTGCGAGATATTGTCTGTATTGTACAACGGACAATAAGAAAAACAGATTTTCGCAAACGTCTATTTTCTTGAATGAAAAAAGGCTGAGAGACATATATATTTTTGAACATGATGAGCTCGGAGAAAAAAGATGCGTAGATGGATGGCTCTGATTTTGAGCGTGATAGTATTATTTTACAGCGGGAGGACAGTCTTTGCGGAAGAGATAAGCGAGAGTGAGCTCTATGCGAAAGCGGCGGTGCTCATGGACGCGGACTCGGGGCGGATTCTCTATGAAAAAAACAGTGAGACGCCGCTTGCAAACGCCAGTACGACAAAGATTCTCACCTGTATCGTAATCCTTGAAAACTGCAGCCTTGACGATGTGACGGAGGTGAGCACAAACGCCGCATCCCAGCCGAAGGTAAGGCTTGGTATGCAGAGCGGGCAAAAGTTTGTGATAAGAGACCTTTTGTATGCACTGATGCTCGAATCTTTCAATGACTGTGCGGTCGCATTGGCGGAACATATGTCGGGAAGCGTGGAAAGCTTTGCGGACTGTATGAACGAAAAGGCGGCGGCAATCGGCTGCAGGGATTCGTACTTCATCACCCCGAACGGACTTGACGGGAAGGATGAGCGCGGGATGCATCATACGACGGCGGAGGATCTTGCCAGAATCATGAAGTACTGTATCAGGGAATCGCCGCAGACAGAAAAATTTTTGGAGATTACGAGGACGCCGAATTATTCTTTTTCGGATGCGGACGGGAGCCACAGTTACTCCTGCACGAACCATAATGCCTTTTTACAGATGATGGAGGGGGCGCTCACCGGAAAGACCGGTTTTACCGGAACGGCGGGGTACTGCTATGTGGGCGCACTGGAGAGGGACGGCAAGACGCTGATTGTGGCGCTGCTCGCCTGCGGCTGGCCGAACAACAAGACCTACAAGTGGTCGGATACAAAAAAACTGATGCAGTATGGACTCGATACCTATACGCCCTATGAGGTCGCATCAGACCTTCTTACAGAGTCAGAACTTCCGGAGGTGAGAGTGGAGGATGGCACGAAGGTCTGGATTGGGGAGACATCGCCGGTGAAGTTAGAGATAAAGAATGTAGATTCCCTGGAGAGGGTTCTTTTGAAAGAAGGGGAACAGGTGGAGAAAAAGCTTCAGCTTACCAGAGATCTCTATGCGCCGTTAAAAAAGGGAAGCGTGGTCGGAACCGTGACCTACCGGGTGGGAGAGGAAGTTATCCGGCGAGATTCGATTGTCGTTGCAGAGAACATTTCGCGCGTCGATTTTGAATGGTGTTTGAGGCAGATTTTTTGGCATACAGTTTTTTAACAATTTCATAAAATAAACGTGAAAAATTTAACAATTCGGCTTGAAATTTGCTGGAAAAAGTAATATTATTTAATATAGCGGAAATTTGTTAAATTTTAATATGGAGGGCTAAAGAATGAGTAGTATAAAAGATGGCTTGGCAATGCAGCGCATCGCTAAGTTACTCGATGAGAACAGTTTCATGGAAATCGGTTCTCTGGTAACCGCAAGAAGTACAGACTTCAACCTTACAAACACAGAGACACCATCGGATGGTGTTATTACGGGACATGGTCTGATTGATGGAAATCTGGTATTTGTATATGGCCAGGATACATCCGTTTTGAATGGAACAATCGGTGAGATGCATGCCAAGAAAATTGCCTCTGTCTACGACATGGCAATGAAGATGGGAGCACCGGTAATCGGTCTGATTGATTGTGCGGGTATGCGCCTTCAGGAGTCGGTCGATGCACTCGACGGATTTGGACAGATTTATGCAAGAGAGGTGGCTGCTTCCGGCGTCATTCCACAGATTAGTGCAGTGTTTGGCACCTGCGGCGGCGGACTTGCTGTTGTTCCGGCATTGAGTGATTTTACATTCCTCGAGGAGACAAAGGCAAAAATGTTTGTCAATTCTCCAAATGCAATCGAAGGCAACAGAATTGATAAGTGCGACACATCGGCAGCCTCATTCCAGAGCGAAGAGACAGGCTGTGTCGATGGAATCGGTTCTGAGGATGAGATTCTTGCACAGATTCGTGAGCTTGTGAGCATGCTTCCGGGCAACAACGAGGAGGATGTCTACACAGACGACTGTGAGGACGATCTGAACCGAGCATGCAACAGCATGGATGCAATGAAGGGCGATCCGAGATATCTTTTGAGTGAGATTTCCGACGGACATATCTTCTTTGAGACAAAGGCAGATTATGCTAAGGATATGGTCACCGGATTTGTAAAATTAAATGGCATGACAGTCGGTGCAGTTGCAAACTGCACGGAGGTCTACGATGAGGAAGGCAAGAAAGCAGAGAGCTTCGAAGCTGTTCTTTCCGCAAAGGGATGTGAGAAAGCAGCCGAGTTTGTCCGTTTCTGCGACGCGTTTGACATTCCGGTTCTTTCACTTACAAATGTAACTGGATTTAAGGCGTGCATGTGTTCTGAGAGAAAGCTTGCAAAGTCGCTGGCACATCTGACATCTGCGTTTGCAGGCGCG
This sequence comes from uncultured Roseburia sp., assembly GCA_964495195.1. Taxonomy (GTDB): domain Bacteria; phylum Bacillota; class Clostridia; order Lachnospirales; family Lachnospiraceae; genus Roseburia. The sequence continues at coordinate 19,759 of CAZBUW010000035.1, read as the reverse complement.
ACATGTCCGAAGGTGAATCTCATTGTCGGGGATGCTTTTGGAAGCGCATATGTCACCATGAACTCCAAATCAATCGGAGCAGATTTAGTCTATGCATGGCCGGATACCAAAGTCGGCATGATGGATGCTTCCTTAGCTGCAAAGATTATGTATGCAGACGCCTCTGCGGATGAACTGGCAGAGAAGGCGAAGGAATACGAGAAATTGCAGTCCGATGTATTGGCTGCGGCGAGAAGAGGCTATGTCGACCGCATTATTGAACCGGAAGATTCAAGAAAGTACTTAGTGGCTGCATTTGAACTGTTATATACAAAATGTGTAAATGGACCAGACAAGAAACATGGAACAAAATAGAAAGGTGAAGTTTATGAAGAAAAAATTATCTTTGCTGCTTTGTCTCATTGTTGCAGTGTTGACATTGACAGCATGCGGAACGGATCCTGCGTCTGTTGATTACTATGGTACAAGTTATGACGATATCAAGTATCTGGCAGAGAACTATGTGCTGCAGCTTTCAAGCCTCTCGGAGGAGGATATCGAGGGAATACTTGCACAGTCGACAGATGATGCTATTTCCAACCTGCTGACAGGATGGAGAGATGCGACTGAGGACCTCGGGGAATATCAGGGGCTCGGTGAGTTTACCATCAACAAGACAAATGGAACAGTAACGGCAGAACAGTACGCAGAATTTCCGGAGAGAGAAGTCATTGTTACATATGTATTTGAGTATGATTACGAAGCGGAGCAGCTTGTAATTTCTGATATGACAGCCGACAAAGTGTATACACTTGGGGAAAAAATGTCAAAAGCCGGATTAAATACCTTAATGGGTGTCGGAACCGTATTTGCTGTTTTGATTTTAATCAGTCTGATTATCTACTGTTTCAAGCTGATTCCTTATCTGACAGAGCGTGGAAAGAAGAAAGCTTCTGCCCAGACGGAGGCACCGGCAGTGCCGTCGGTTGGCACTGCGGCCGCAGCGGAGGACGATTTAGAACTCATTGCGGTAATTTCGGCAGCGATTGCTGCAAGCGAAGGAACATCTGCAGATTCGTTTGTAGTGCGTTCCATCCATAGAAGATAGAAAATATATTTAGGAGGATTAAAAAATGAAAAGCTATACAATTACCGTAAATGGAAATGTTTATGATGTTACAGTAGAAGAGAATGGAAGCGTGAGCGCACCGGCAGCGGCAGCACCGAGAAGAGCCGCAGCACCGGTGGCAGCGGCAGCGCCTAAGGCGGCAGCCGCAGGGGCAGGAAGCGTCAAGATTGAAGCCGGAGCAGCTGGAAAAGTATTTAAGATTGAGGCTCAGCCGGGCACAGCTGTAAAGAAGGGTGACACCGTACTTATCTTAGAGATTATGAAGATGGAAACACCTGTTGTCGCACCACAGGATGGCACAGTGGCAAGCATTGATGTAACAGTTGGAGATCAGGTAGAAGCAGGTGCATTACTTGCAACATTAAATTAGTACTGTTAGGAGGATAACTATGAGTTATTTTACGGAGACAATGGGAAATCTCCTTCACCAGACAGCCTTTTTCAATTTGACATGGGGAAATTTTGTGATGATTATCGTCGCATGTATTTTTCTGTATCTTGCGATTGCAAAAGAGTTTGAGCCGCTGTTGCTGGTGCCGATTGCATTCGGTATGCTGCTTGTAAATATCTATCCGGATATTTTTGCAACACCGGAGCAGATGAGCAATGGTGTAGGTGGTTTATTCCATTACTTTTATACATTAGATGAGTGGTCAATCCTGCCTTCTCTGATTTTCCTCGGAGTCGGTGCGATGACAGACTTTGGACCGCTGATTGCGAATCCAATCAGCTTTCTGCTCGGAGCTGCCGCACAGTTCGGTATCTTCGGAGCATACTTCCTTGCAATTTTGTTAGGATTCAACGACAAGGCTGCAGCTGCAGTCTCCATCATCGGTGGCGCTGACGGCCCGACTTCCATTTTCCTTGCCGGAAAATTGGGACAGTCCGGTCTGATGGGGCCGATTGCGGTGGCTGCTTATTCCTATATGGCGCTAGTGCCGATTATTCAGCCGCCAATTATGAAACTTTTCACGACCAAGAAAGAGCGTGCAATCAAGATGGAGAATCTCCGCCCGGTGTCAAAGCTCGAGAGAATTCTTTTCCCGATTGTCGTAACAATCGTAGTATGTACGATTCTTCCGACCACAGCTCCGTTGGTTGGTATGTTAATGCTTGGAAACTTATTCCGCGAGTGTGGTGTTGTCCGCCAGCTGTCCGAGACAGCACAGAACGCTTTGATGTATATTGTAGTTATTTTGCTCGGTACATCCGTCGGTGCATCGACAAGCGCGGAAGCATTCTTAAACTGGACGACCATCAAGATTGTCATCCTCGGACTGGCAGCCTTCATGTTCGGTACAGCAGCCGGAGTATTGTTCGGTAAATTGTTGTGTCACATTACAAAGGGCAAGATTAATCCGTTGATTGGTTCCGCCGGTGTATCTGCGGTTCCGATGGCTGCGCGTGTCTCACAGAAGGTCGGCGCAGAGGAGGACCCTACGAACTTTTTGCTCATGCATGCAATGGGACCGAATGTTGCAGGTGTTATCGGTACTGCGGTTGCAGCCGGTGTATTTATGGCAATTTTCGGAATTTAGTTGTCAGCTTAACTTAAATGAATAAATTATGGTGGAGCCGTGAAGCGGCAGAATGAGAGGTAATCATGTCAGAAGTTGTTAAAAAACCATTAAAAATAACAGAAACTGTACTGCGTGATGCACATCAGTCTCTGATTGCAACAAGAATGACAACCGAACAGATGCTTCCAATCGTAGATAAGATGGATAAGGTTGGATTCCATGCTGTTGAGTGTTGGGGTGGTGCTACATTCGATGCATCCCTTCGTTTCTTAAAGGAAGACCCATGGGATCGTCTTCGCAAACTGAGAGACGGATTTAAGAATACAAAATTGCAGATGCTGTTCCGTGGACAGAATATCTTAGGATACCGTCCATATGCGGATGATGTAGTTGAATATTTCGTACAGAAATCAATTGCAAACGGTATTGATATCATTCGTATTTTTGACTGCCTGAATGATATCCGCAACCTGCAGACTGCAGTTACAGCCTGCAATAAGGAAAAAGGACATGCGCAGGTCGCCCTGTCCTACACGTTAGGGGATGCCTACACGCTGGATTACTGGATGGATATGGCAAAGAGAATCGAGGATATGGGAGCGGATTCTCTGTGTATCAAAGATATGGCAGGTCTTTTAGTGCCGAAGAAAGCGACTGAGCTGGTTCAGGCGTTGAAGTCCTCCACAAGTATCCCGATTGAACTTCATACACATTATACTTCCGGTGTTGCTTCCATGACGTACATGAAAGCGGTGGAGGCAGGATGCGACATCATCGACACTGCGATGTCCCCATTCGCGTTGGGAACAAGCCAGCCTGCAACGGAGGTTATGGTGGAAGCTTTCAAAGGAACTGAGTACGATACGGGACTCGACCAGAATCTTCTCGCTGAAATCGCAGACTATTTCAGACCGATGAGAGAGGAGGCACTTGCGAGCGGACTGATGAATCCGAAGGTGTTAGGTGTCAACATCAACACCCTTCGTTATCAGGTTCCGGGCGGTATGCTCTCCAACCTGATTTCCCAGTTGAAAGAGCAGGGAAAAGAGGATAAGTACGAGGAGGTTCTCGCAGAGGTACCGCGTGTGCGTAAAGACTTAGGTGAGCCGCCGCTTGTAACACCGTCCTCACAGATTGTCGGAACACAGGCAGTGTTCAATGTATTGATGGGCGAGCGCTACAAGGTAGCAACCAAAGAGACAAAGGATATTTTGCTCGGAAAATATGGTCAGACAGTAAAACCATTCAATCCGGAAGTTGTCGATAAAGTTCTCGGCGAGGACAAGAAGAATGCTATCACCTGTCGTCCGGCAGATCTTCTTGAGCCGGAATTAGACAAGATTGAAGCGGAGATGAAACAGTGGAAACAGCAGGACGAAGATGTATTGTCCTACGCGTTGTTCCCTCAGGTTGCAACAGAGTTCTTCAAATATCGTGAAGCTCAGCAGAAAAAAGTAGATGCCACAGTGGCAGATACCGAAAACGGAGCATATCCGGTCTAAGGTTAAATTGGGGACGTATCTTTTTTGAGAAAAGATGCGTCCCTTTTTAATACTTTCCAAAACCGGCTTCGTTTGTTATAATGTTAGAGTTGAAGGCAGAATGAGTGCCGAAAAGAGAAGCAGGAGAGAGACGCAGCATGAGCAATAAGAATGATTTGAGCAATCGTATCAATGAGACATACAGCAGAATGAGCAAAGGACAGAAATTGCTTGCAACATACATTACGGATAACTATGACAAGGCGGTATTTTTGACAGCGGCAAAGTTAGGTGAGGTTGTGGGAGTCAGCGAATCGACCGTTGTCCGTTTTGCAACCACACTCGGGTACAAAGGGTATCCGGAGTTTCAGAGCGCGTTGGAGGAGATGGTGCGCAACAAACTCAACTCCATTCAGCGGATGGAAGTTACCTACGGCAGAATCAGCCAGTCAAAGATTTTGGAGTCCGTCTTAAAGTCTGATGCGGACAAGATTCAGACGACGCTGGAAAAAATTGATCAGAATGCGTTTGAACTTGCGGTTGAAACGATTTTAAATGCAAAACATATCTACATTATCGGAATCAGAAGCTGCGCGCCCTTAGCGTCCTTTCTGGCGTTCTATTTCACACTGATGTTTGAAAATGTACATCTGCTCTCGACAAGCAGCTCGAGCGAGATTTTTGAACAGATGGTGCGGATTGGAAAGGAGGACGTCATCATCGGAATCAGTTTTCCGCGGTATTCCATGCGCACCTTAAAGGCGATGGAATTTGCGAATAACAGGAGCGCGAAAGTAATCACGCTCACGGACAGCGTGCACTCCCCGATGAATCTCTATTCGTCCTGCAATCTGATTGCGGACAGCGACATGGCGTCCATTGTAGATTCCCTTGTGGCACCGCTCAGCGTCATCAATGCGCTGATTGTGGCCCTTTGTATGAAAAAACAGGTGGAGGTTGCAGGAACCTTAGAGATGTTAGAGGGAATCTGGGACGAGTATCAGGTCTATGAAAATGATGAAATCAACTACATAGATGATTCTATTAAAATGCGGTATGCAAAAATAGGAGATCAGGATTTTAATGAGTAAAGTTATTGTGATTGGCGGAGGGCCTGCCGGGATGTTCGCAGCGATTGCTGCGGCGGAAAACGGACATCAGGTGACGCTGTTAGAGAAGAATGAAAAACTTGGAAAGAAGCTGTACATCACAGGGAAGGGCAGATGCAATATCACGAATGCCAGTGATATGGAAGTCCTGTTTCAGAATGTGATGAGCAATGCCAAGTTCTTATATAGTGCTTTTTATACCTATGACAACCAGCGTGTCATCGATTTTTTTGAAGAAAACGGACTCGCGACTAAGATTGAGCGTGGAAACCGCGTGTTTCCTGTCTCTGACCACTCCTCGGATGTGATTGCCACATTAGCGAAGGTTCTGCGGCAGAACGGGGTGGACGTGCAGCTCTACACGGAGGTAAAAGAGATTCTCGTCGGGCAGACGGAGGACTTGCACAGGGAGGAACATACATCCGGAACAGAGGAGAACAGCTATGTGCGGGGGGTTTTGCTCTCCAACGGGAAAAAACTCTATGCGGATGCCATCGTCGTCGCGACGGGAGGTTTTTCCTACCAGACCACAGGCTCGACGGGAGACGGATACCGGTTCGCCAGAGAGTGCGGACATACTGTCACGGAAATCTCACCTTCTCTGGTGCCGTTTGAGGCGAAGGAAGACTATGTGAAGGAATTGCAGGGACTTTCCCTCCGGAATGTGGAAGTGAGAATCTATCAGAAGAAAAAACTGCTGTACAATGAATTCGGTGAAATGTTGTTTACGCATTTTGGCGTCAGCGGGCCATTGGTCTTAAGTGCCAGCGCACTGCTTCCGCCGAAGCAGACATGCGGCGAGCTGCGGATGGAGATTGACTTAAAGCCTGCAATCGATGTAGAACAGCTCGATAAGCGTATCTTAAGGGAATTTGAAGAAGCGAAGAACAAACAGTTCAAAAATTCCATCGGCAGACTGTTCCCGGCAAAAATGATTCCGGTTATAATCGAACTGAGCGGAATTGACCCGGACAGGAAGGTCAATGAGATTACACGGGAGGAGCGGATGCAGTTTGTCTCGCTCATTAAAGCGTTCCCGCTTACTCTGACAGGGCTGCGCAGTTTTAAGGAGGCAATCATCACCAAGGGCGGTGTGAAGGTGAAGGAAATCAACCCTTCCACCATGGAGTCAAAGCGGGTGAGCCGTCTTTTCTTCTGCGGGGAGGTACTTGACCTCGATGCGCTCACCGGAGGCTACAATCTGCAGATTGCCTGGTCGACCGGCTATCTTGCAGGCAGTTCAATCATATAAAAATGCGCACTGCAAAAATTTCTATATCGGAAGATAAATAAAAAATCAGAAAGGATTCATACTATGAGTAAAAATAGCACGATGAATATTGCGATTGACGGACCTGCCGGGGCAGGGAAGAGCACAATCGCCAAAAAGCTGGCAAAACAGTTAGGATATATCTATGTCGATACGGGGGCGATGTACCGCGCCATGGCGTATTATTTTTTACAGCAGGGGATAGATGCCGCCGATGAGGAAAAGATTGCTGTGGCATGTCCGAATGTCGATGTGACGATTGTCTACGAGAACAACGAACAGCAGGTCATCTTAAACGGAGAGAACGTCAATGGAGTAATCCGAACGGAACAGGTTGGAAATATGGCGTCCGCCACAAGCGTGTATCCTGTTGTACGCACAAAACTAGTTGAATTGCAGAGACAACTGGCAAAGAAATCGGATGTCATCATGGACGGAAGGGATATCGGCACCTGCGTGCTGCCGGATGCCCCGGTGAAAATCTATCTGACAGCGAGCTCTGCAACCCGCGCAAAGAGAAGATTTGATGAGCTGACGGAAAAGGGAGTTACATGCAATTTCGACGACATTGAAAAGGATATTATCGACCGGGATTACCGCGATATGCACCGTGAGACCTCCCCGTTAAAGCAGGCGGAAGATGCAGTGCTCGTGGACAGCTCCGAACTGAATATTGACGAGGTGGTGCAGGCAATCCTTAAAATCTGTAAAGAGAAGAGCGGGGAATCAGAATGAGTGTTATTTTGGCAAAGAGCGCAGGATTTTGCTTTGGAGTGAAGCGTGCGGTCGATACGGTCTATGAGCAGATTCGGCAGGCAAAGCAGCCGATTTATACCTACGGTCCGATCATTCACAATGAGGAGGTCGTAAAAGATCTCGAAAAAAAGGGTGTTCATGTCATTGAAAGCTTAGAGGAACTCGAAGCGCTTCCGAAGGGAACCGTCATCATCCGCTCCCACGGGGTCGGGAAGGCGGTTTATGAACAGATTGAGAAAAGTGGGTTTGAGATTGTGGATGCGACCTGTCCGTTTGTTTTAAAAATTCACCGGCTGGTGCAGGAGTACGGCGCAAAGGGATACCACATTGTGATTGTTGGAAACGGCAGTCATCCCGAGGTGGAGGGAATCAAAGGCTGGGCGGCAGATTATGAAGTGACAGTGCTGGCATCGAAGGAAGAAACGGAGAAATTTTCCGTAAATAATGAGAAAAAAGTATGCATTGTATCACAAACGACATTTAATTACAATAAATTTCAAGAATTAGTTGAAATTATTAGAGAAAAAGGTTATGATATAATTGTTTTAAATACAATCTGTAACGCGACTGAGGAACGCCAGACAGAGGCAGGGCATATTTCGAAAGAAGTGGATGCCATGATTGTCATCGGAGGCAGGACGAGTTCGAATACGCAGAAGTTATTTGAAATATGTAATAAAGAATGTGCAAATACTTACTATATACAAACTGTAGACGACTTAGATTTAGAACGACTCAAGTCCGTGAATAACGTAGGTATTACCGCAGGGGCTTCGACCCCAAACAATATTATTGAGGAGGTTCAAAAAAGAATGTCAGAATTAACTTTTGAACAAATGCTGGAGGAATCATTTAAAACAATAAGAAATGGAGAGGTAGTCGAAGGAACCGTTATTGACGTTAAACCAGATGAGATCGTTTTGAATATCGGATACAAGGCTGATGGTATCATTACCCGTAATGAGTACACAAACGAATCAAACGTTGACTTAACAACCCTTGTTTCCGTTGGTGATACAATGGAAGCAAAAGTCTTAAAAGTAAATGACGGCGAAGGACAGGTCCTTCTTACTTACAAACGTCTCGCCGCAGAAAAAGGAAGCAAGAGATTAGAGGAAGCTTTCGAGAACAAAGAGGTTTTAACTGCAAAAGTAACTCAGGTGTTAGATGGTGGTCTGTGTGTCGTTGTTGATGAGACGAGAGTTTTCATCCCGGCGAGTCTGGTATCTGATACCTATGAGAAAGATTTGACAAAATACAAAGATCAGGAGATTGAGTTTGTCATCAGCGAGTTCAATCCGAGACGCAGAAGAATCATCGGCGACAGAAAACAGCTTCTCGTAGAGAAGAGAGCAGAGATGCAGAAAGAGCTGTTCGCTAAGATTAAAGTCGGCGATGTGATGGAGGGAACTGTTAAGAATGTGACAGATTTCGGCGCATTCATCGATTTAGGCGGAGCTGACGGATTGCTTCACATCTCTGAGATGTCCTGGGGACGTGTCGAGAATCCAAAGAAAGTATTCAATGTCGGCGATGTTGTCAAAGTGTTTATCAAAGATATCAACGAGACAAAGATTGCACTCAGCATGAAGTTCCCGGAGAGCAATCCGTGGAATGGTGCGGCTGAAAAATATGCAGTAGGAAATATTGTGACAGGAAAAGTTGCAAGAATGACAGACTTTGGTGCATTCGTAGAACTTTCCGAGGGCGTGGATGCGTTGCTTCATGTTTCACAGATTTCAAAAGACCATGTCGAGAAGCCATCCGACGTTTTGAAAGTCGGACAGGAGATTGAAGCAAAAGTTGTCGATTTCAACGAGGCTGAAAAGAAAATCAGTCTTTCCATGAAGGCACTTCTTACGTCGGAAGAATCTGAGGAATCAGAGGAAGAATAAGAATAGGATAGACTTGCGCGAAAGTGTGAGTCTATTTTCTTATCGGATAGCGCATATCGGGATAAGGTGTCACAATGGTTATTATATAGGGGATGAGGAGAAAGTGGTTCTTATCAAAAAAGAGAAAGAGAGGAATCAGACATGTTGAACGATTACGAAAAATTTAAGAAAGACGTTTTGGTACTCACGAAAATTGATTTGAATTGTTATAAAGAAAAGCAGATGCGCCGAAGGATTGATACGCTGATCACTAAAAATAAAATCAGTTCTTATGACGATTATGTTGCTTTAATCAAAAAAGACAAGGAGAAGTTTGAACAGTTCGTAAATTTTTTGACGATTAACGTATCTGAATTCTATCGGAATCCGGAGCAGTGGGTGATTCTGGATAAGGAAGTATTTCCAAAATTGATTCAGAAGTTTGGAAAGAATTTAAAAATCTGGAGTGCAGCATGTTCTACCGGTGATGAGCCATATTCTCTTGTCATGGCATTGTCGAAACATTTGCCGTTGTCTAACATCAGGATTATTGCGACGGATATCGATAAGCAGGTGTTAGATACCGCACGCATGGGATTGTACAATGCTAAGAGCATTGCGTCTGTCCCGGAGGATCTCAAGAAGAAATATTTTACGCAGATTGGAAGTTCCTACCAGATTTCGGATGAAGTTAAGCGCTGTGTGGAATTTAAAGAACACAATCTGCTCAAAGACCCATATCCGAATGGATGTCACCTGATTGTGTGCCGCAACGTGGTCATCTATTTTACGGAGGAGGCAAAGGATGAAATCTACAAGAAATTCAACAACTGCCTGGTGAAGGGCGGCACCCTGTTCATCGGAAGTACGGAACAGATTATGAATTACAAGGAACTTGGATATATTCGCAACAAATCATTTTTCTTTGAAAAAGAGTAGATAAAAGAACGATAAAGAGGGATAGTTTACGGACGTAGACTATCCCTTTTTTGTAAAAATCATTTTCAATGGAATGCATTTGCGATAAAATTGGAATACAAAAATCGGAAGGATAGATGTCTGTCCACACATGATTTGCGTAAGTTAGGTGGGGCAGTGAATAAATGCTATGGAGTGGAATTGAATTTGTCCGATTTAGCATATCTGAAAGATTTTTATTTTGAGGCAAGGTATCCAGGAGATAATTTTGTGGAAGTGACAAAAGAAGAACGAAATAAATGCTTAGATATTGTGCAGGACACAATCAGGAAGGTGAAACATTTGTGCAGTGATGTACCTGAAGGATTGCAGAAAATACAGGCGTTTTAGTGTTTAAAGTGGGATGAATTAAATAATGCGTGACAAGAATGAATTCTGTGTTGGACGGCGAGAGTGTCAAGAAGGATATGGTGCTGACCGAGAAGTCCTTCTTGACGACAGATAAGACTTCTTCGGATAACAGGGCATACTATTTTCAGCCTCCGGTCGACGGCTCGTTTGCCTTCGGAGCAGAGACGTTGAAGAGAGGGTGCGATGTGCAGTACCCAATTGGCACAACCGAGGTTACGTTAGAACAGGCGTCTTCACACTATACGCATACACGCTCACCGCTCATAAACAGTGTAATGATGTTTCGTCAGAAGCAGTTTTGCAGCATCGAGCGATTCCTGATCATACAATTCTAAGTGGAGAACGCCCTCTTCAAATTCACGGTTGTGAATGATACCGATGTTTTTGATGCTGAGATGGTTGCTGGCTAAGATAGTTGCGACTGTGGCGATTCCCCCTGCCTCGTCTAACAAATCCAGATACAGTTCATATACATTCTTGATTGCGCCGGAGGCGGAGATGTTGATGGAATCCCTGTAATCTTTTGCCGACTGAAAATAGGCGTTCATATGAAGACCGTTCGCGTGCTCAATCTCGGAGCGGATGACGGAGAGTTCCCGCTGGTAGGCATCTAGAAGGCGCAGTACCTGCTTCTGGTTAGACAGGCAGATATTCTCCCACATGACGGGGGAGGAGGAGGCAATTCTTGTCAGATCCTTAAATCCGCCGGCTGCGATTGTCTTCATGGTCTCCTGTGAGTCGTCGAGATTTTTGATCAGATTCACAAGGCTGTATGCAATCACATGAGGGAGATGGCTGATTGCCGCAGTGGCGTAATCATGCTTCTCGTAATCCAAAATCAGCGGGATGGAACCGAGGGATTCCACGAGCCCGCGGTATGCATCCAATGCGCGTTTTGTTGTTTGGGAAGTCGGGGTGATGATGTAGTATGCATTTTCTAAAAGGTATTCATTGGCACTGTCGATACCGGTCTTTTCAGAACCGGTCATCGGATGGCCGCCGATAAAGTTTGCCTCCATGCAAAGGCGGATAACCTCCTGGTGAATATCCGTCTTTACGCTTCCGACATCTGTGATGATACAGGTGTCTTTAATCTTGCCCTTTAAGGCTCTCAAATATTCTATATTCTTCTGAACCGGACAGCATAAAAAGATATAATCGCAGTCCGAAAAATCTTTCATCTCCAGCAGAGTCGAATTGGAAATCAGATGTTGTGCATAAGCATTTTGAATGGTGTCAAGGTGTCTGGCGGTGGCAATCAGCTCCATTTCCGGGTGGAGCGATTTTAATTTTTTGGCGATGGAACCGCCGATTAAGCCAAGACCGATAAACCCGATTTTATTTAATGACATAGTTATCCTCCGAATCATATATATAGTATTCTACTACATTTTCACAGATAGTCAACACTTTAAAGTATGAAAGCAAAAAAGAATATGTGAACAAAATGTGAACTTGTGAACGGGTTGTAAATCTTGTGTAAAACATTGTGAAAGTTGCACAAAAATATAAAAAAATGGGATATAATATCTTATATAAAACAAAGAACTGAATATTTCTTGAGTAAAATTGCATAATAATGTTGTAAATTTCATAGACAAATAGTACAATATAAACATACTAAAAAATGAGTATTGGAGGATTTGCTATGAACGTTTACACAACAGACAAGATTCGAAATGTAGTTCTCTTAGGTCACGGTGGATGTGGTAAGACAAGTCTCGTGGAGGCGATGGCTTATCTGTCAGGCAAGGTAACCAGAATGGGCAAGATCCAGGATGGCAATACTATAAGTGACTATGACAAAGAAGAAACAAAGCGGCAGTTTTCAATCAGTACTTCTCTTGTTCCAATTCTCTGGGAAGACACCAAGATTAACATTCTGGATACACCGGGATACTTTGATTTCGTTGGGGAAGTTGAGGAAGCAGTGAGTGTGGCAGATGCGGCAATTATTGTCGTTTCAGGCAAATCTGGAATTCAGGTCGGCACGAAAAAGGCGTGGGATATCTGTGAAAAGTACAATCTGCCACGCATGATTTATGTGACAGATATGGATATTGACGAAGTGAGTTACCGCAGCGTCATCGAGAAATTGCAGGAACTTTACGGCAAGAAGATTGCGCCGTTTCATCTTCCGGTCAGAGAGGACGGTCAGTTTGTCGGTTATGTGAATGTGCTTCAGCAGAAGGCAAAGCGCTGGAAAGAGGACGGTACAGTGGAGAAGTTCCCGGTGCCGGATTACTCGGAAGAGAACCTTTCAAATTACCGTGAAGCATTGATGGAGGCGGTTGCCGAGACAAGCGAAGAATTCATGGACCGCTATTTTAACGGCGAAGAATTCTCGGAGGATGAGATAAGACAGGCACTCCGTGTGAATGTTTCAGATGGAAGTATCGTTCCGGTCATGATGGGATCGAACATTATGGCAAGAGGTGTCTACACGCTCTTAGTCGATATCGTAAAATATCTGCCGAGTCCTGAAAAACGCAGTTGCGCGGGAATCAATGCAAAGACCAATGAAGTTTTTCAGGCGGATTATGATTTTGCAAAACCTAAATCAGCGTATGTTTGGAAGACAATCGTCGATCCGTTCATCGGAAAATATTCTTTGATCAAAGTAAATTCCGGTGTCCTAAAGACGGATGATGTGTTGTTCAACCATCACAAAGACGTGGAAGAAAAGATTGGCAAGCTTTATACGCTGTGTGGAAATAAGCCGGAGGAAGTCAGGGAACTGCATGCAGGAGACATCGGAGCTCTCGCCAAACTCGCATCCGTTACAACGACGGATTCCCTGTCTACAAAAGCAAATCCGATTTTGTATATTCGGACTGCAATCTCCACACCATATACGTATATGAGATATAAAGCCAAAAACAAAGGAGATGAAGACAAAATTTCCCAGGCGATGCAGAAGATGATGCAGGAGGATATGACGTTAAAGGTTGTCAACGACAAGGAGAACAGCCAGTCGCTTCTCTACGGTATGGGAGATCAGCATTTAGAGATTGTTGTCAGCAAGTTACTTGAGAAATATAAAGTCGAAATTGAATTGAAGAGACCAAGAGTAGCATTCCGGGAGACAATCCGCAAGAAATCTGACGTGGAGGCAAAGTATAAGAAGCAATCCGGCGGACATGGTCAGTACGGTCACGTTAAAATGACATTTGAACCGTCCGGGGATTTAGAGGTTCCTTACGTGTTTGAACAGATTGTTGTGGGCGGCGCCGTCCCGAAAAACTACTTCCCGGCTGTGGAAAAGGGAATTCAGGAGTCTGTCTTAAAAGGTCCTTTGGCAGCTTATCCGGTCGTCGGTGTCAAAGCCGTTCTCTACGACGGTTCTTTCCATCCGGTGGATTCCTCCGAGATGGCGTTCAAACAGGCGACCAGGCAGGCGTTTAAGAAAGGTGTTTTAGAGGCATCTCCAATCCTTTTAGAGCCGATTGCTTCCTTGAAGGTTGTGGTGCCGGACAAATATACAGGGGATATCATGGGCGACTTGAATAAGCGCCGCGGGCGTGTTCTCGGTATGAACCCGGACAACAAAGGGTATCAGGAGATTGTGGCAGATATTCCGTATATGGAGTTGTTCGGATACAATACAGACCTTCGTTCTATGACAGGGGGAAGCGGAACCTATTCCTATGAATTTGCCAGATATGAGCAGGCTCCGTCCGATATTCAGGAGAAGGAGATTGAGGCGAGAGCAAGCAAATTAGAGACGGAGGAGGAATAGTACAAAGATAGTGCTGGAATGCTGCTTTTGGGATCGACGGAAAGGGGTATGGCATGAGAGTTAAAAAGGAAATCATTGCAATTTTTTTCATATTGATCTTCCTGGTTAACAGTCCCGAAGCAGCATATGCATATATAATCGGCGAAAATACCATGCAGGAAGCAGAATTCGGTGTGGATTTGTTTGAGGGGATGGACAGTTCACAGGTTCATGTCATCTATGAACTGAACGGAGGCTTGAATCATATTGCGAATGCGGGGGCGTTTGACAAGGATGAACTGCCGTTTCAATTTGAGGTTCCGACCCGCGAGGGATACAATTTTGCCGGCTGGTTCACCGACAGCAATTACCAGAATAAGATTACGGAATTGAATCAGAGCAACGCTAAGAATATGGTGCTGTTTGCAAAATGGACGCCGGTCATCGATAACAACTACAATGTGGAGATGTATTCCTACAGGACAAATTATAAGATTCAGAATAACAGCAAGACATTGTTAGAATGCAATTATAGTTTTGTCAATGAAGTGGAGATTCCGGGCATGCCGGCGACCAGAGAGGAAGATTATCTGAACAATCTCATCAGCAGCGGAAGCCAGTGTCCGCAGGGAATCTGTTTCACGTCGGATTATATTTTGATTACTTCCTACTCCGAGGAGAGGGAGGAGCCGGGGTCACTGCTGGTCTTCGACAAGATGGATGGCGCCTATTTAGTCACACTTGAGATGAAGAAGAACAGTCATCTTGGCGGGATTACCTTTGACGGTGAGAATGTCTGGATTTGTCATTCCAATTCGAATACATTGGAACGGATACCGTATGAGCATATCAAAAAGATTGCGCAGGAAGAGCCGGGGAGCATGGTAGATGCCTCCGCAATCTCAGACGAATATAAGATTGGCAATATCCCATCCTGCATTACTTATTACGGTGGGAGATTGTGGGTTGCAACGCACGCTAAAATCTTTAATTCCAAGATGGTATCTTACGTCTATGACAGAAAGACGGATTCGTTGACTCCGTTGAGCAAGTACAACATTCCGAGCAAGGTACAGGGGGTGGCGTTTGACTCGGATGGAAGTGTCTACTTAAGCACTTCCTATGGCAGAAACAAATCTTCCTACCTGAAGGTGTACAGTTCGGTATTAGCGATGACAAAGAACCCGAATGTGCCGAAGGTCAAAATTGAGATGCCGCCTTGTTCGGAGGAGATTGTATTGCAGAACAAAAAAGTCTACGTTTTGTTTGAATCTGCGGGAGAGCGTTATTTTGAGGGGACAGATGGAAATGGTACCAGTTCCGCACCGATTGATCAGGTGCTTGAGGTTGCGGTATCATCCATCTATGATTGAAATCAGAAGAGCCACAGCGATAGAATTCTTGTGAGGTAAACAGGAATCGATATCGCTGTGGCTCTTTTTTGGCGGTGCCATGCAGTGCAATGTGCACTGCACATAGCACCGTGTATAAAAGTAGATTAGTTTCCTATGAGTCGGATGACTTTGGTGGTTTTCGTTCTCTCATCAGCTGGATGAGTTTGTCAGCTTTTGCCGCCTCCTCATCCGACATATTTTGTTTCAGGAGAGTGATTAAAAGATCAGTCTCTGATTCCGAGAATTGGATGTTTTTGGATTTTGCCTGATTTATAGTGCCCAGAAGAAAAGGCGCCATATCTTTCATGCTGGTCGGCTTGGAAGCTGATGCAAAATTTAGCAGAAACTGCAGTTTATCCGGTGCCATATTCTGCAATAGAGGGTTGTTGTTTAATTCGTCAAATGTCATTGGAAATCCTTTCTTATTTTTGAAAACAGGCTGCCATGTGAGTACAAAAGCCTAATTAAACATGGTTCCGTAGGTCTCTAACATGGACCATATGTTAGCGATACTGTCTAACGTCTCACGTTCTTTGTCTGTGCAGAACTTTTTGAGATCGTCTAGCATTGCGAGCATATGATTCTCGTTCTCCGGGATAGAGCACATGGAAATCATGTTCTCCTCCTTGGAAAATACCTGAATTGTATTTTGCAGTTCCATATATTTAATCAGGACGGCAAGATGTTTTTGCTGCCCGGTCTTCATGTAGGGAACCATCGTTTTTAGCATTTGAAGCTGTCTTGATTGTGTCATGGCATCAAAAGGGGTAAGTCCGGTTTCGTTTTCCATGGAATCAGCCTTTTTCTTTTATTGTATGCAGGCGGCATCCGGGTATGACAGATATTTTTCCGGCGCATAAGATAAAGGGGAGAGTAGACGATTGGAAACTCTGTTTTTCTTATTGCCGCTATACAATACAGACCATATCCCACCGGGCACGCGTTTGCTACTTGTCGCTCGTAACGGTACATAAGGTGCCCAAATACGGCACCTAAGTACCGACGGCTCCAAAGTGCCCTGCGGGGATATGTCTATATTGTACAACGCCATATTAGAAATTTAGAGTTTCGCAATCGCTTATAAAGGGGAGAAAAGGAGAATAGTATGTTAATTATCGATGACAAAACAGTGTATGAGATTGACGAGGAGTGCATCCGGAAACACGATGTGAGAAAAGAGTGTAATCTGCCGGATATCGGTATGCGGGAGGGGGAGACAGAGCCGGAAGAAGAGAAGTTAAAAAGTGAGCCAGACGGTGGATTGTAAAAAAGGTGCTGCGAATGCAGCACCTTTTTGGCAGGTGTTTTTAGAAACAGCCGCATCCGCCGCCATTGCCACAGCAGCAGAGTAATAAGAGGATGATCCACAGGTTGTCGCCGCAGCCACCGCATCCGTTGCCGCATCCGTTGCCGCTGAAGAAAGAACCGTTTCCACAGCATCCCAATAAGAGGATAATCCAAATAATAGAACTGCATCCTCCTTCGTTACAAGAACATCCACAGTTTGTTGCTGCTAAATCACTCATATAAAACCTCCAAAATTTTTTCTTACAGTGTATCTTATGTGAGGGGCAGGGAAGTGTGTTTGTACAAAAAAATATTTTTTGGCTTCGTCAATTTGCATGAAAAAGAATTAAAAATGGTTTAATGATTTAACACTCTGCCAAAATAAAGTAATGAGGCTGTGAAAACGAGATAAAACCTTGACAAATGCGGAAAAAAGTGCCAAAATAGATTGGACGGTATAATTGTATACAATTATGCATGTAAGAATATTTATTAAATATGTATATATATTAAAATTGAAAGCAGGGAGGTCCACATAAAAATGAGGGAAGTAGTAATGAACCAGAAGACGAATCTGTTACAGTTGGAGGAGCATTTTTATCAGTTGGTGGATGTGAAGGAACCGAATGTATTTCACAATCTTTTTCCTTACGAGGAAATTCCAAAGATTGCGTTCAACGACCGTATTGTGCCTCACAATATGCCGGAGAACATCTGGATTACCGATACAACATTCCGCGATGGACAGCAGTCGAGAGCGCCTTATACGACAGAGCAGATTGTGACAATCTATGACTATCTGCACCGCCTCGGCGGTCCGAAGGGGCTCGTGCGCCAGAGCGAGTTCTTTTTATACAGCAAGAAGGACAGGGATGCGGTTTATAAATGTCTGGAGAGGGGATACAAATTTCCGGAGGTGACGAGCTGGATTCGCGCAAACAAACAGGATTTTCAGCTGGTCAAGGATATCGGGCTCCGTGAGACGGGGATTCTTGTGAGCTGTTCAGACTATCATATTTTTTATAAGATGAAGATGACGAGGAAGGAGGTTATGAACCTCTATTTAAGTGTCATTCGGGAGTGTTTAGAGACAGGGGTCAGCCCGAGATGCCACCTCGAGGATATTACGCGCTCAGATATCTATGGATTTGTGATTCCGTTTTGCGTGGAACTGATGAAGCTGATGGATGAATATAAGATTCCAATCAAGATTCGCGCCTGTGATACGATGGGATACGGCGTCAACTTTCCGGGAGCTGTGATTCCACGGAGTGTGCCGGGGATTATCTACGGTCTGACAACGCACGCAGGTGTCCCGTCAGAACTGATTGAATGGCATGGGCACAACGACTTTTATAAGGCGGTCAACAATTCGACGACGGCGTGGCTTTACGGTGCAAGCGGCGTCAACTGTTCCCTGTTTGGAATCGGGGAGCGCACCGGCAACACACCGCTCGAGGCGATGGTGTTTGAGTATGCACAGTTAAAGGGAACGTTAGACGGGATGGATACGACCGTCATCACCGAGTTGGCAGAGTATTTTGAAAAAGAGTTGGGCTATGTGCAGCCGAGCCGTACTCCGTTTGTGGGAAGCAACTTCAATGTGACGAGAGCCGGAATCCACGCGGATGGGCTTTTAAAGAACGAGGAGATCTACAATATTTTTGACACGGGCAAATTTTTAAACCGTCCGCCGCTTGTGTCGGTATCGAATACATCGGGACTTGCAGGCATTGCACACTGGATCAATTCCTATTACCACCTTCCGAAGGAGAAGTGGGTCGACAAGAATTCCGAATTGGTGCAGATGGTAAAAGTGTGGGTCGACAAGCAGTATGAGGACGGACGAGTGACAGTGCTGACAGATGCCGAGTTGGTGGAAGAGATACAGAACTGTTGTAAAAAATTGAATATCACATTATAATGGGGGAGGCACTGAATGAGTGAGGATAATAGTTCGCTTGGTTCCCGCGTGTTTCACAGCATAAGGGAAGATATTCTCTCGGGAAAATACCATACGAATGAGGAATTAAAGGAAAAGAACATCGGGGAGGAACTCGGCGTCAGCCGGACACCGGTGCGCGAGGCGCTGCGCCAGCTTGAGCTGGAGGGGCTTGTGACCATCATTCCCAACAAGGGAGCCTATGTTGTGGGAATCTCCCGAAAGGATATTCAGGATATCTATGAGATCCGTTCCCGGCTGGAGGGCCTATGTGCCCGCTGGGCGGCGAAAAATATTGCCAAAGAACAAATCGATGAACTTGAGGAAAATGTTTTCCTGGCAGAGTTCCATGCGTCCAAAGGAAACTCTGAACAGATTGTCGAATTGGATAATAAGTTCCACGAGATTTTGTACACTGCATCCGGCAGCAAAGAATTGAGGCATGTGCTGACAGATTTTCATCACTATGTGCAGCGGGTGAGAAAAATTACGCTCGGAAATCCACAGAGGGCGGTCGGCTCGAACGAGGAACATAAAAAGATTGTGGAGGCGCTTCGAATCCACGATGAAGACATGGCAGAAAGGCTTGCGAACGAACACATTATGAATACGATTCGCAATATGGACCAGTACGGATGGGACAACCTGCTGATCCCTTGAGGTTACAGTAAAAATGCACCCAAAATGAAGAATCAGAGAGGAAAGAGACATGGAAAAAATCAAAATGACGACACCGTTAGTTGAGATGGACGGAGATGAGATGACAAGAATCCTTTGGAAAATGATCAAAGAGGAATTGCTTCTTCCCTTCATCGATTTGAAGACAGAGTACTATGACCTTGGATTGGAGTACCGCAATGAGACGAACGATCAGGTGACAGTTGATTCTGCCAACGCCACCAAAAAGTACGGCGTGGCTGTCAAATGTGCGACCATCACGCCGAATGCGGCGCGCATGACGGAATACAATC